>JBDTPP010000234.1:0-2507 GCA_039932615.1 Pseudoxanthomonas sp. | reverse complement strand
GCGGCAAATCCATGGTGCAGTACCACGACCGGGCCAGCATTGCCTTCGCCCCAGCGATACCAGTTGATGGCGATGCCGTCGCTGCTGCGGAACCTGCCGCTCATGCGCGCTCGACCTTTTGTGCGAAGGTCCAGCCGAGCTCCGCCAGCGGTCGTGCTTGGAGACCATACTCTGCCGCCTGCGCGCTGCTGGCGGTGCCCTCCTCCACCCGCTTGGCGATGCCCTGCAGGATCGCGGCGATGCGGAACAGGTTGTAGGCCAGGTAGAAGTTCCAGTCACCAGCCACGGGCCGGCCAATGCGACGTTCGTAGGCGCGTATGTAGGCGGACTCCTGCGGAATGCCGAGCGCTTCCAGGTCCTGCCCGGCCAGACCGCGCATCGCCCCGCCGGGGGTGATGTGCCAGCTCATCAGGTGGTAGGCGAAATCGGCGAGTGGATGGCCCAGGGTCGACAGCTCCCAGTCGATCACCGCCAGGATGCGCGGTTCGGTCGGGTGGAAGATGACGTTGTCGATGCGGTAGTCGCCATGCACCAGCGATACCTGCGGATAGGCTTCCTGCGGGATGTGCTCTGGAAGCCATGCAATCAACCGGTCCATCGCGTCGATGCCCACGGTTTCACTGGCCTGGTACTGGCGCGTCCAGCGATCTATCTGACGCGAGAAATAGTTGCCGGCCTTGCCGTAGTCCGAAAGCCCGAGCGCGGCAAAGTCTATTCCGTGCAATTCGGCGATGACCCGGTTCAGCTCGTCGTAGATCGCCGTGCGCTCAGCGGGGTCCATGCCCGGCAGCGTCTGTTCCCAGAAGATGCGGCCTTCCACGAAATCCATGACGTAGAAAGCGCGGCCTATCACCGATTCGTCCTCGCACAGGCAATGCATCTTCGCTACCGGCACTGCGCTACCTGCCAATGCCGACTGCAAGCGGAATTCGCGTTCCACCGCATGCGCCGAGGGCAGCAGTTGCGCGACCGGCGCCGGCTTGGAGCGCATGACGTACTGACGGCCGGGGGTCGACAGCAAGTAGGTCGGGTTGGATTGGCCGCCCTTGAAACGGCTGACCTCGACCGGCCCCTTGAAGCCGTCGATGCGCGCGGCCAGGAAATGTTCCAGCACCTGCAGGTCGAAAGGCGCCTGCGCATCCGCAGCGGAAGCCTGCGCACTCACGCCGCCACCTGCTGCAGGCAGCCATCGCGGAGTTCGGGTACCACGTCGAAGATGTCGGACTGGGCCGCGCAGTCGACTTCATGCTGCAGGGCGTGGGCCTGCATCATCCGACCCACGCGCGACGCCTGCAGCGCGGTGCCGGCATCGCAGCCGCGGTACAGCAGCAACGCCGCCAGCGCGGCGTCGGTCAGCGCGTAGTTGCCGCTGGGCTCCAGGTGCGCGACAAGATGTCCCGCACCGTAGAAGTCCTCCAGGTTGAAGCTGTCCATCGAACCCGCACACACCAGCAGCACCGACGCCTGCGGGTGCTCGCGTGCGACATGCGCCGCCAGTGCCGCGCCGTTCGACAACGCACCGACGTAGACATGGGCCGCGCTGGCCGCCTCGAGCAGGGCCACGGTGCCGTTGGTCGTGGCATAGACCAGGGTGGCGCCAGCGATGCCGCCATCACACAGCGCCAGCGGCGTGGCTGGGCCGAAACCCGGCAAGCTCCCCGCTCGGTATTCGCCGGCCAGCATCGGCGCTTCCAGTTTCGCGGCGATGCGCAGCGCATCGTCCACGTCACGCGCCGGCCAGATGCGGGCGATGCCCTGGCCGAAGGCGTGGACAATCGTCGAGGTGGCGAACAGCACGTCCAGCACGATCACCACCTTGCCGCGCAGGCGGTCGCGATCGAGTTCTTCCTTCTTGAACAACACGTGCAGTTTCGGCATGTCGTCTCGAACTTTATGTTTCGTATAGTGGAACTAAGTTTCTTTCCTGAGTCCATCCTAACCAGCGTCGACCGCGCCGACAAGTCATACGTCCCGTTTTCATGCAGCTTGCGGGCTTTCCAGCCAGCGCTTAGGATGAGTTTGGTCTGCGGAATAGTGTTCCGCATCATGAAACTTATCACCCGCCAAGGTGCACGCATGGATTTTTCGCATAGCCCCAAGGTCGACGCACTGCGCAATCAACTGCTGCAGTTCTTCGACCAGTACATCCACCCCAACGAAGCGCGCTACGAACAGGAAGTGCAGGCCAATCGCACCGCCGGCAATGCCTGGGTACCGACTCGGGTTGTCGAGGAGCTGAAGGCGAATGCGCGGGCCGCCAACCTGTGGAACCTGTTCCTGCCGCAGTCGCCGCGCGCGGCGCAGGGACTGTCCAACCTGGAATACGCGCCGCTGTGCGAGATCATGGGCCGGGTGCCATGGGCGGCGGAAGTGTTCAACTGCTCCGCGCCCGACACCGGCAACATGGAAACCATCGAGCGCTATGGCAGCGAAGCGCAGAAGGATCGCTGGCTGGAGCCGTTGCTGGCCGGCGACATCCGCTCCGCGTTCCTGATGACCGAACCCGC
>JBDTPP010000233.1:0-2537 GCA_039932615.1 Pseudoxanthomonas sp. | reverse complement strand
CAATGGCGCCTAGTATCGGCGATGTCGCCCGCTTCGCGCATCGGGTAACCTTCGGGCAATGGAACCGCTGGACACCGTGAATCGCTGGACCGACCGCATGCGCGACCGCGCGCGCGCCGGCACCTTCGCCCGCTTCCTGGCCAAGCGCTTCTTGGACGATCGCCTGTTCCAGTCGGCGGCGGCCCTGGCTTACACCACTCTGTTTGCGCTGGTGCCCTTGGTCATGGTCGTGTTTGGGGTGCTGTCCGCGTTCCCCGTGTTCGACGAATGGAGCAAGCAGCTCAGCAATTACATCTTCTCGAACTTCGTACCGAGCGCCGCGCGTTCGGTGCAGGGCTATCTGAATGGATACTCGGAAAATGCCAAGCAATTGACCGTCGCCGGCGTGATCGCGCTGGTGATCTCGCTGCTGATCACCTTGAACAGCGTCGAGACCACTTTCAACCGGATCTGGCGCGTGGCTTCCTCGCGACCCAAGTTCGGGCGCTTCCTGGTCTACTGGACCGTGCTGACCCTGGGCGCAATGGTCGCGGCGGCTTCGCTGGCCATTTCCGCCCGGTTCTACGCCTTGCCGATCTTCGCCACGAGCGAAGGCAAGGTTCTGGCGACCCTGTTGTTGACCGTCGCCCCCGTGCTGATCGAATTCGCGGCCATCACCGCCATCTACCGGGTGGTCCCCCACCGCACCATCAAGTTGCGCTATGCGGTGGCTGGAGCGCTGCTGGCGACGGTGCTGCTGGAGTTGATCAAGTGGGGCCTGGGTTTGTACCTGAGCAGTTTCAATTCCTACACGACGATCTACGGAACGGTTGCCGTCGCGCCGATCCTGTTGTTGTGGATCTACCTGGGCTGGGTGGCGGTCCTGCTCGGCGCTTCGCTGGCTTCGTCGATGGCCGCTTTCCGTTATCAGCCGGTGTCGATGCGCCTGCCGATAGGCTACGAGATCTATGGTTTGCTGCGCCTGCTTGGTCGTTTTGATGCAGCGCGCACCCAGGGCAGGGGCCTGCACAGTGACCAGATCCTGCAGATGGAACCGATGCTGACCGATTCACTGGTGCAGCAGATCCTGGGCCAGTTGGCCGACATCAACCTGTTACGTCGCGACGAGCAAGGCGAATGGCTGCTGGCACGTGATCTGGACAGCATGACTGTGTGCGACTTGTACGAGGCTTGCCAGTTGCGCGTCCCGGTCGCCGAGGCGCACTTGCCCTGCCAGGACGACGCGCTGGGCATTGCTGCACGCGATGCGCTGGATCAGCTGCGGGTCCCGTTGCGCGAGGTGCTCAAACGCAAGGTCAGCGACATCTACCCGTATAAAACAGAGGGTAATACATGAGATCCCAGGTTATTTTCTGTGGCCTGGCGCTATTGGCGCTGGTCGCCTGCAAGCGCGAGGCAGTCGCCAACCAGGCTGCCGCGACGCCGCCGGTGCTCGCGGAACCCGCGACGCCCGCGATGCCCGCCACTTCCAGCCCGGCCACCGCGAAAATCCCGGTGCTGAAGGTCGTTACCGTCGAAGGCAAGCCGTACGAGCTGGCAGCGCATCGCGGCAAGTGGGTGGTGGTGAATTTCTGGGCCACCTGGTGCGCGCCGTGCATCAAGGAAATGCCGGAACTGTCCGATCTCGACAAGACGCGTGACGATATCGAAGTCATCGGCCTGGCCTACGAGGAGATCGAACCGCAGGCGATGCGCGATTTCCTGAAGCAACGCCCGGTCGTTTACCCGATCGCGATCCTGGACGTCTATTCCCCGCCCGCGGATTTCGCCACGCCGCGCGGCCTGCCGATGACCTTCCTGATCGCGCCGGATGGCAGGGTGGCCAAGCAGTTCATCGGTCCGGTCACGGCGCATGAGATCGATGCGGCCATCGCGGCGGTGGGCGGGCCGAAAGTAAAAGCCTGATGGCTGCGGCGCGGTTTCTCGTCAGCGGCAAGGCGCAAGGTGTGTTTTTCCGCGCCTCGACACGGGAGCAGGCGCTGAAACTGGAATTGTCCGGACATGCCGTCAACCTGGACGACGGCCGCGTGGAAGTGCGGGCGCACGGTGATGCGGCGGCAATCGAGGCGCTGGCCTCCTGGTTGCGGCAGGGGCCGCCCATGGCGCGGGTGGATCGCGTGCAACGCGGTGATTGGGAAGCGGATGGCGTTTCCGGCTTCGTGATCGGGTGATCGAGTAGAAAAGTAGTCGCAGGCCATAGGGCGGGCTCAAGCCCGCCGCAGCGAGAGCAGTAGTTCCCTCCGGCGGGCCCGGGCCTGATCCCATCCGGCGGGCCAGGGCCCACCCTATGGGTTACAGCGAGCCTTCCTGCAGGCGGCTGGCCCGCTCTGCCTGCTCGTTGGTCAACGGCGGCGGTCGCGCGACGACAGGTTGCTCAGGCATTTTCCAACCGGGAATCCTGCGTGCACCGTCCCTGACTTTCAGCGCTGCGTAACCGGCGATGATCGGCACTACACCGCCGTTGATGCCGACCTGCTCCAGGCTGGGCGACTCGTGCCAGCTACGGTCGAACACGGTAGGTTGCGCATCCACCGGAT
>JBDTPP010000232.1:0-2587 GCA_039932615.1 Pseudoxanthomonas sp. | reverse complement strand
TGCCAGCCCTGCCAGGCGTCGAGCTGCTTGTCGTAGTCGCGGCTGCTGCGCAGCACGTCTTCGAGTGCGCCCAACTGCCGGCACTGTTTGGCATCGCCTTCGCCCGTGCAATATTCGCCGGCACCGTACATGCCTTCCATGCGCGTGGAGATTTGCGTCAGTTCCGCCAGTTTGGCTGGATCCTTGGGCGCCGGCATCGAGGTCTGCAATTTCAGCAGCTGGATCGCACGCGCCGTCGCCGGGGTCATTTTCTGCCCCTCGAACTTCCTGGCCTGATCGATCCAGCCATTGAGCTGGGTCAGGTAGCGTTCGTTGGCCTTGGCCGCCAGTCGCTGGGTGTCGTCGTTGATATAGGTCGAAGACAGCCATTGCGCCGAGGAGATTTCCGGATAGGACTTGCGGATCTCCTCGTTGACGCGGGCGATGAACTGATCGGCGTTTTCGCCCTGCGGCGCGGTTTGCGCCGCGCTTCCGGCAGGTTCGCCGGGCTCCTTCCTGCATCCCGCCAGCGTAATCACACAGGTGCCGACAGCTAGCGCAAGCAGGAGATGGCGTTGCTTCACGGGAAATCCTTGCGGTGTAGGCGCTGTGCGCTGGAAGTCGAAGGCTAGTGGGACAGCGTGTCCTGCGCAAGCCAGCGCGGTGTGGCAGCGCCAGGAAAGCGGCCCGCCTGGGGGAGTAATGCGTCACCTAGGCAGGGGCGTGGACCCAGTGCCTAGTGCCGAGTGATGCCGCAAACACGGGCATCGCAAGCGCGAGGGAATTTCGGGGAGTTGCGCCTTGCCGGGTACCGCGGTCATGACCATCCAAGCGCGACAATTCAACATTGAATACTGGACGGCCCGCGCAACTTTCCTTGTCCACACGACGCAATCAATCCGTCAGTACGCCCCGTTCCACCAACCACGCACGTGCATCTCCAGCATCGTTCTCAAACCACGCGCGCGCGCTGCCCAGGCGGAACGAATAACCCCACGCATCCATGTCCGCCATCAGCCGGTCGCCGCCTACGCCAGGCAATCGGTCGGCCAGCACGATCTGCAGGTAACAAGCTGCGTCTTCCTCGAGCACGGAATCGCTGGCATCGGTGTGCACCAGCGCGCGGCGTTCTGGCGGCAACACGATCAGGTGGCAGGCTTCGTGCAGCAGCGAATGCATGGGCGTGTCGTTGCGCGCGTGAACCACGCTGCCGATCACGCCGGCTTCCGGGTCACCCCAGAAGCTGCCGGGAATGGGTGCGCCGTCGTCGACGTGCTGCAGTTGCAGGTCATGGTGCGAGAGCAGGACGGCGAGGTCGGCGAATGGAAGATCCGCTACCCGGAGAACCGCGGGGATCGCTTGGGCAAGGGCAGTGGAAGAGGTCATTGCAACACCGTAGGAGCGCCCCACGGGCGCGAGCTCTTGGTTTTTTAGCGGTCGGGAAGAGCTCGCGCCCAGGGGGCGCTCCTACACATATGGTCAGGCGGCGCCTTCCTGCAGCGACACGGAAATATCCAGCACGTCGTGTTCGCCTTCCTTGATCAGTTTCACGTTGACCGCGTCGGCATCGACGTTGACGTACTTCTTGATCACTTCCAGCAATTCGCGTTGCAGCATCGGCAGGTAATCCGGTCCGCCGCGGGTGGTGCGTTCCTGGGCGACGATGATGCGCAGGCGGTCGCGGGCGATCGAGGCGGTTTCTTTCTTCGGCTTGAGGAAATCGAACAGTCCCATGCTCAACCTCCGAACAGCTTGCTGAAGAAGCCTTTCTTTTCCACTGTGGTGAAGCGCAGCGGGCGATCTTCGCCCAGCAGCCTGCCCACCGCGTCGTCGTAGGCCTGGCCGGCAATCGACTCGAGTTCCAGGATCACCGGCTCGCCCTTGTTGGAGGCGTTGAGCACGTCTCCCGATTCGGGAATCACGCCCAGGGTCTTCAGTCCCAATACTTCCTCCACGTCCTGGATGCTGAGCATCTCGCCGCTTTCCACGCGCGTGGGGCTATAGCGGGTCAACAACAGGTGCGGCTTGAGGGTCTCGCCGTTCTCGGCCTTGCGGGTCTTGGAATCGAGCAGGCCCAGGATGCGGTCGGAGTCGCGCACGCTGGAGACCTCGGGGTTGACCACGACCACGGCGGTATCGGCGAAATACATCGCCAGGTAGGCGCCTTTTTCGATGCCGGCCGGCGAATCGCAGACAATGAAGTCGAAGCCGTCGGCATCCAGGTCCTTCAACACTTTCTCCACGCCGTCACGGGTCAGTGCGTCTTTGTCGCGCGTCTGCGACGCGGCCAGGATGAACAGCGTGTCGAAGCGCTTGTCCTTGATCAGTGCCTGCTTCAGCGAGGCTTCCCCCTGGGTTACGTTGACGAAGTCGTAAACGACGCGGCGTTCGCAGCCCATGATCAGATCAAGATTGCGCAGGCCGACGTCGAAGTCGATGACCGCGACCTTCTTTCCGCGACGGGCCAGGCCACAGGCGATGCTGGCGCTGGTGGTCGTCTTGCCGACGCCGCCTTTTCCGGAAGTGACTACGATGATTTCAGCCAATGTTGTTCTCCTTGTTTGTACTTATTTTTGTGAGAAGTGAGGGGAGAGGAGTGAGAAGTGAG
>JBDTPP010000231.1:0-2661 GCA_039932615.1 Pseudoxanthomonas sp. | reverse complement strand
ACCTGCGTGGGCGACGACGACCAGAGCATCTACGCCTGGCGCGGCGCCAATCCCGATAATCTGTTGCAGATGGCGCAGGACTATCCGGCCCTGCAGGTGATCAAGCTGGAACAGAACTACCGCTGCAGCAACCGGGTGCTGCGCGCGGCCAATACCTTGATCGCCAACAACCCGCACGAGCACCCCAAGAAACTGTGGAGCGACCAGCCCGACGGCGAACGCATCCGCGTGTGGGAGTGCCGCGACAACGATCACGAAGCAGAAAAAGTGGCTGCCGAAATATCCTTCCTGCATACCGCGCGCGATGCACCGTGGAGCGATTTCTGCGTCCTGTTCCGCGGCAACCACCAGTCGCGGCCACTGGAAAAGGCGATGCAGCTGCTGCGCATTCCCTACCATCTGACCGGTGGCACCGCGTTCCTTGAGCGCCAGGAAGTAAAGGACGCCCTGTCGTGGCTGCGGCTGGTGGTCAATCCCGACGATGACGCGGCATTCCTGCGCGCAGTGCAATCACCCAAGCGCGAGGTCGGCGCGACTTCGCTGGCAAAGCTCGCCGAGATGGCCCAGCACGCGCATCTGCCTATGTCGCGCGCGGCCGAAGCGATGGGCGCGCTGAAAGCATTGACGCCTCGCGCTGCAAACGGCTTGAGCGCGTTCGTCGATATCCTCCGCGACCTTCGCAACCACGCCACGCAACTTTCGGCGGCCGACCTGGTGCGGCGGCTGAGCGAACGTTCTGGATTGCTCGCTGAACTGCGCGCGCAGTGCAAGGACGATGCCTCTTTCGCGCGGCGGCGCGGCAATCTGGACGAACTGGCCGACTGGTTCGAGGGCGCGCGCGGTGGCGGCAATGCCGGCGACCTGGCTGCGCAATTGGCCTTGCTGTCGCGCAACGACAAGGACGATGGCGGCAACCAGGTACGATTGATGAGCCTGCATGCGGCCAAGGGCCTGGAATTCCGCTACGTGTTCATCGTCGGCTGCGAGGACGGCACCCTGCCGCACGAGATGAGCATGGAGGAAGGCAACCTGGCCGAGGAACGCCGCCTGATGTACGTGGGCATCACCCGCGCCAAGCAGGGCCTGTACCTCAGCCACAACCGCGAGACGCGCCGCTTCGGCGACCGCATCCGACTGAAGCCCAGCCGTTTCCTCGACGAGCTGCCGCAATCGGAACTGCAGCGCGACGGCGCCGACCCGGAAGCCGATGCGGCAAGCAAGAAGGAACGAGCGAGCGCCGGATTGGCAGCGATCCAGGCCTTGTTCGACTGAACCAGCATTTTTGTAGATCCGAGCTGGCCCGGATGCTCCGGGCGCAAAGTCAAAAACAGCCAGGCAAGCTTGGATCCACGCACCAAGGGAAAGCCGCGCCTTGGGCAATAGGGCAACGGCCGTTGCGACTTGCCGGTTGCATCGCCATATGGAGCCGGCGACCACCGCTGCGGTACGCTGGGCGCCCTCGTTGCCTGATCGCGTGACGGCCATGACCCGATCCAGTCCTGCCTGGTTGCTGATCGCCTTCGTCATCGCCTTCATCGGCGTGGGTTTCCGCTACTGGCAGATTCCTTACCCGCAGGTATCTTTGCCTGACTCGCTATATGGTCCGGGACTGGTCGCAGTCGGCGTGGTCGCGCTGATGGCGCGTGCATTCGGCCTCGCGCGTTTCTGGAAAGTCTGGCTGCTGATCGCCACTTCCGTGCCCCTCGCTGTATTGGCGCGGGTCATCGCGGAAACCGGTCGCGACCCGACCTCACACAACCTGTGGCCCTTCGAAATCGCGATCGCCGCCGGGCTAGGCCTCGTCTGTGCGCTGGCCGGCACATTGCTGGGCAGCCTGCTCCTGCTTCGCAGCAGCAAACGGCCGGCCTGAGATGTTCAAACTCCTCGGTGTGCTGCTGGCGGTATACACGCTGTATGCCGCGGCCAAGGGCGAAGTGGTGGCCAAGGCGGGACCCGGTGCACGTACAGTGTTGCGTAGCGAATCGCCGCGCTATTTCTGGTGCGTCATCATCCTCTATGCCGGGCTGGCACTTGCCCTGGCTTTTATTTTCTGAGCCTTCCCGCGTCCGCAACCTGCAACCTGCAACCTGCAACCATGACAGAGCAATCCCACTTCGCCCTGCTGGCCGATTACAACCAGTGGATGAACCAGAAACTTTATGCCGCAGCCGGGACGATGGGCGCGGATGCGCTGGCGCAGGATCGTGGCGCGTTCTTCGGCTCGATCCTCGGCACGCTCAACCACCTGGTGGTCGCCGACACGATCTGGCTCAAGCGCTTCGCCACGCATCCGATGCATGCGCGAGCGCTGCATTCACAGGCGGAAGTGCCTATGCCTAACTCCTTGGATGCCGTGCCGTTCCGCGATTTCACCGCACTGCGGATGCACCGCGAATGGCTCGACGCGCTGATCATCGACTGGGCAGGCGGCACGGCGCCCGAAGGCGGCTGGAACCACGCGCTGTCCTACACAAACACCCGCGGGGAGCGGTTCCACAAGCGCATGGATTTTCTGATGCTGCATTTTTTCAACCACCAGACCCACCACCGCGGCCAGGTGACCACCTTGCTCAGCCAGGCCGGCGTGGACGTGGGCGAAACCGATTTGCGGGTACTGCTCCCGGACGAAGCCGAGGGCTGACCGCGCTTCAGGCGTCGCGG
>JBDTPP010000230.1:0-2689 GCA_039932615.1 Pseudoxanthomonas sp. | reverse complement strand
ATGCCCTGCGCGCGCATGCAGACCTGGCCTTGCTGGTGTCCGCGCACGATGATCGCCCGCACATCGAACCCCTGCTATACCGCTCCGCACTGCAGCACTTGCTGGATGGAATCTTCGTCATCCTCTGCGAAGGCAGCAAGAAGCGCTTCGGCATCCTCCAGGAAAACCTGGAACGCATCCAACCGGTCCTCAATCCATGAACCTCGCACGCTTCCGCACGAACACCGGCAAACCAGGCTATTGGTCGCTGGTCCTGATGACCTTTGCGACTCTCGCCTCGGGTTGCGCGACTGCGCCCGCAGCGCGTCCCACCCTGCCCTGGAGCAACGCGCAACAGGTCGTGGTCGTGGTCACCCCGGACTGGAACGCCAACCAAGGCACGCTGCGTACCTACGAGCGCGCGGAGGGAAAGTGGCGGCAGGTCGGCGAACGCGAACCGGTCACTGTCGGCAGGAATGGTTCGGCCTGGGGCCTGGGCTTGCATCCCGATCTACCAATGACCTCGCAAACGCAGCTGCAAGCCGGTCCAGTCAAACATGAGGGAGACGGCCGCAGTCCCGCTGGCGTGTTCGGCATCGGCGATGCCTTCGGCTACGCAGAGCATGCCGACACTGCCCTGCCCTACGAGGCGATGCAGGCCTCGAACTACTGCATGGATGTCAGCGGATCGCCGCTGTACAACCAGATCGTCGATGCGCGCCGCGTCGGCACGGATGCGGTCGCCGGCTCGACCGAACCGATGCGCCTTGACCTGCATGCCGCCGGGGACCAGCGCTATCGCCTCGGCTTCGTCATCGAAAACAATCCGCAGGCCCGACGCGATGCGGGCAGTTGCATCTTTGCCCATTTGTGGAGGAAGCCTGCGGAGTCCACCGCCGGCTGCACCGCGATGGCCGATCCGACCATGGTCCGGCTGCTGGCATGGTTGCGACCGGACCAGCATCCGGTATTCGTGCTGCTACCGGCCGGTGAATACGCCAGCCTTCGCGATGCCTGGCAGTTGCCTGCCCTGGAGTCCACGCCTTGAAACCAACCACACGTGTATTGCTGGGCCTCGTCTCTGGCGCGGTGATCGGCTTGACCCTGGCCTGGTCGGATCCCCTGCTGGCGGCAAAAGTGGCCGCCCTGGTGCAACCGGTGGGTAAGCTTTGGCTTAACGCATTGCAGATGACGGTGGTGCCGCTGGTGCTGGCGCTGGTGATCATCGGGGTCACCACTGCAAGCGACACCGCGTCCTCCGGACGGACCGCACGGCGCGCCCTGTTGGTGTTCGTGACCTTGCTGAGTGCCGCTTCCTTTTTCACCGCCTTCGCCGCGCCCTTGCTGCTGGCGCTGGTGCCACACGATCCAGCCTTGACCCAGGCGCTGAGCGGTTCCATCGCCACGGCTCCGGTCGCTACGACCGCAACGGGCTGGAGCGAGGCATTGACCTCGATCATTCCCACCAATGCAGTGGCAGCCGCCGCGCAAAGCGCGATGTTGCCGTTGATTGTATTTGCCCTGTTCTTCGGCTTCGCACTGACCCGCATAGAAAAGCAACGACGCGAACTGATGGTGAATTTCTTCCAGGCCATGGCCGACGCAATGATCGTGGTCGTGCACTGGGTACTGTGGGCGGCGCCCGTGGGCGTCTTTGCCCTGGTGCTGGCGGTGTGCGCGCAATCCGGAATGGGCATGGTCAGCGCGCTGGCCGTATACATAGTCCTGCAATGCACCTTGTATCTGGCAGTCACGATAATGATGCTGCCGGTGGCTGCCTACTGCGGCGGCGAGCGCATCGGCAGGTTCGCGGCGGCGATCCTCCCGGCCCAGGTCGTCGCCGCCAGCACCCAGTCCTCGCTTGCTTCCTTGCCTGCGATGCTGGACGTCGCGCAACGCCGGCTGGGTTACTCGCCGCAGGTGACTGCACTGGTCCTGCCGATGGCGGTTTCGCTATTCCGGATCAACAGCCCAGTGCAGTACGTCAGCGCCGCGGCATTCATTGCCTGGGCCTACGGGATCGACCTGTCTGCAGCACAGCTCGCTACCGGCGCAGGGCTGGCAGTGATCATCAGCTGCGGCGCGGTGGGATTGCCGGGCCAGGTCAGCTACATGGCCACCAACCTGCCCGTGACCCAGGCCATGGGCTTGCCGATTGCGCCGCTGGGCCTGCTGCTGGCGGTCGATACCATTCCCGACGTGTTCGCCACGGTCGGCAACGTGACCGCAGACCTCACCGCGACCAGCATCGTGTCCAGGCAAGCAGGCAAGGATGCTAGTAGCACAGGCGTTGACAAGCCTGCCGCCGACTGACAAAGCCTAGAGCTGCATTCTGGAATCAACCAGCTCCCGATTTCGACAATCCAGCGCAGGCCGGGATCCACGCGGGGAGCTGGAAGTGCATGCGCCGCTCTTGTTCCTGCGAGGCCCCCTGCCGGGCGCCTCTCTCGGCACCAAAGCCAAAATCACCCGGCTGCTCACGCGTTCTGATCGCCGCCATCAAGCGGACTCGGCAAACAATTCCCGGCCAATCAACATGCGTCGTATCTCGGACGTGCCGGCGCCAATCTCGTACAACTTGGCGTCGCGCCACAGCCGGCCCGTCGGATAGTCGTTGATGTAGCCGTTGCCACCGAGGCACTGGATCGCCTCGCCGGCGATGCGTGTCGCATTCTCGCTCGCGAACAGGATGGCGCCCGCGGCATCCTTG
>JBDTPP010000229.1:0-2748 GCA_039932615.1 Pseudoxanthomonas sp. | reverse complement strand
GCACCAGCGGGATCTCGCGGGGGTTGTTCCACTTGGCCAGCAATGCCGCCTCGCGTGCCTTGGCGGTGTGCAGGTGCGCTTCCTTGACGTGGCCGTAGCCGCGGATGTGTTCGGGGATGCTGGCGATCTCCGCAGCCAGTGGCAGGTTGCCGCCGTCCAGTGATGACAGCAGTTGGCCAATGGTCTTCTCGTAGTCGCCAATCAACTGGCGCTCGCCCTTGCGTTCTTCGGTGTAACCGAAGATGTCGAGGATGCCGCCGCGCAGGAAGCGGAACTTGGCCATCAGTTTGAAGGCGGAGAACACCCACGGCCCGAATTCCTGCTTGATCAGCCGGCCCTGCGCATCCTTCTTCGCCAGCAACGGCGGCGCCAGGTGGAAGTGCAGCTTGTAGTCACCGTCGAACTGCTGCTCGAGTTTCCGCCTGAAATCGCCACTGGTGTACAGGCGTGCGACTTCGTATTCGTCCTTGTAGGCCATCAGCTTGAAGAAATACCGCGCCACCGCCTCGCTCAAGGCGGTCGAGCCCGGCGCGCGCAGGTGCTCGGCATCGCGCACCTGGTCCACCAGCTTGCGGTAGCGCTTCGCATACGCCGCATTCTGGTATTCGGTGAGGAAGGAAACGCGGCGCAGGATCAGTTCGTCCAGCGAACGCGACAGGCGCAGGTCGTCCAGTGGCAGGAAGGCGACATTGCCATCGCCGCTGTTCGCGTCCTGCAGGCCGCGCACTTCGTGTTCGTTGTCCGGCGTACGCGGCGCGCTGGGGCTGGCCCATTCGCTGGTTTCCCATTCGCCCGGCGGCAGGATCTGCAGGCCGTGCGGGGTGCGCTCGGATTCGGTCTGGGTGTTGTGGATCACGCCGGCCGCTTCGGCCACTGCGGCGGGATTGACCACGGCCAAACGGCCCCAGGCAAAGGCCTGGCGGTTCATCTCGATCGCCGCGCCGTTCAATTCCACCGCGCGCATGATCGCCTCGTAGGAAATCGGCACCAGCCCCTGTTGCCAGGCATAGCCAAGCATGAACAGGTTCGCCGCAATCGCATCGCCGAGCAGCGCCGTCGCCAGCACCGTGGCATCGACCTGCAACGGCGCGCGTCCGCCCAGCGCCTGGGTAACAGCCGAGAGGATGCCGGCGGCCGGGAATTCCATGTCCGGGCGCGTCGTGAACGTGCCGGGCATCGCCTGGTAGGTGTTCAGCACCACTTGCGAGCGCTCGCCGCGAACCTTCGACAACACCCAATAATCGTTGACCACGACCATGTCGCAGCCCAGGACTACGTCGGCTTCGCCGGCGGCGATGCGCACGGCGTGGATGTCTTCGGGGGTGCGTGCGATGCGGATGTGGGTGGTGACCGCGCCGCCCTTCTGGGCCAGGCCGGTCTGGTCGAGCACGCTGGCGCCCTTGCCTTCCAGGTGCCCGGCCATGCCCAGCAGCGCGCCGATGGTGACCACGCCGGTGCCGCCGACGCCGGTGATGAGGATGTTCCAGGGCTGTTCGAAATCGGCCTTGAATACCGGGGCCGGGATGCTGGCCAGGAGTTCGGCCGGGTCCTTTTTCTTGCCCTTGCGCGGTGCGCCGCCATGCACGGTGACGAAGCTGGGGCAAAAACCATTCACGCAGGAATAGTCCTTGTTGCAGTTGGACTGGTCGATCTCGCGCTTGCGCCCGAACTCGGTTTCCTTCGGCAGCACCGATACGCAAAAACTCTTCACCCCGCAATCGCCGCAACCTTCGCAGACCAGCGTGTTCACCATCACGCGTTTTTGCGGATCGACCAGCTTGCCGCGCTTGCGGCGGCGGCGCTTTTCGGTGGCGCAGGTCTGGTCGTAGATCAGGATGCTGGTGCCCTTCACTTCACGCAGCTGCTTCTGCACTTCGTCCAGGCGCTTGCGGTCGAAGAATTCCACCCCACTCGGGAAGATCTCCGGCCTGGACCACTTCTCGATCTCGTCGCTGACCACGACGATTGTCTGCGCACCCTCGGCGCGCATCTGGTGGGCGATCTGCGGCACCGACAGGGTACCGTCCACCGGCTGGCCGCCGGTCATCGCGACCGCATCGTTGTAGAGGATCTTGTAGGTGATGTTGACGCCAGTAGCGATCGACTGGCGAATGGCCAGCGAACCGCTGTGGAAATAGGTGCCGTCGCCGAGATTCTGGAACACGTGCTCGGTTTCGGTGAACGATGCTTGCCCCGACCAGGTCACGCCTTCGCCACCCATGTGGGTGAAGGTGTCGGTGCTGCGGTCCATCCACGTGACCATGTAATGGCAACCAATGCCGCCCAGCGCACGCGAGCCTTCCGGCACCACCGTCGAGGTGTTGTGCGGGCAGCCGCTGCAGTAATGTGGCACGCGCGGGAAGTTGGCGCGCGGCAAGGCCATCTCCGCTTCCTTCTCTTCCATCCAGCGCAAACGCTGCTCGATGGATTCAGTGAACGCGTTTGATGGAAGCGGGAAACGCTGGATGCGACGGCCAATGACACCTGCAATCGTCGCGGGTGTGAGTTCGCCTGTGGACGGCAGGATCCACTCGCCGGCTTCGTCGTACTTGCCGACGATGGACGGTCGCTGGCCGGCGCTGGCCGGCCAGTTGTAGAACTGTTCCTTCATCTGCCGCTCGATGAAGGCGCGCTTTTCCTCGACCACGACGATGTCTTCCAGGCCGTGGGCGAAATTCGCAATCCCGACCGGTTCCAGCGGCCAGGTCATGCCGACCTTGTACACGCGGATGCCGATATCGGCGCAGG
>JBDTPP010000228.1:0-2753 GCA_039932615.1 Pseudoxanthomonas sp. | reverse complement strand
TGCTCGCACGCCGTGCCACCTGCCGCAACTTCGACGCCGAGCGGCCGTTGCCTTACGCCTTGTTCGCGCAACTGATGGAGCGCGTGTTTTCGGCACAGTCCCACGTCCGGGTCAGCGACGACACCGTGTTCCTGAAGAAGACCAGTCCCTCCGGCGGCGGCCTGCATCCGATCGAGGCCTACCTGGTCGTGCAGAACGTCGAAGGCGTGGCTCCCGGCCTGTACCACTACCATTCCATCGCCCACGCCTTGGAGCCCTTGCCCGCACCGGAGCAGCCACTGCACGCGCTGGCCATGGCCGCCGTGGCCGAACAGCACTGGTTCGCCAATGCCCACGTCCTGGTCCTGCTGGCCCCGCGCTACGACCGCTCGTTCTGGAAGTACCGCAACCACGCCAAGGCCCACCGCGCCATCACCCTGGAAGCCGGGCACCTGTCCCAGACCCTGTACTTGTCCGCGACCGAAGCCGGCCTGGCCGCCTACATCACCTGCGCGATCAACGAAGTGCCACTGGAACAGGCCTTTGCCCTGGACCCGATCAGCAGCGGAGCGCTGGCGATCTGCGGCTTCGGCTGGCGTGGCGAGGAGATGGTGACCATGGAGCTGGATCCGGCCGGCGAGATCTGGCATACCGAAGAGGCGTAGGGCGGATCTTGGCCCGGCATTGCCGTGTGGCGGTCAAGAGGGCCATCAGCGAATCCGTTGCAGGCTTTTTTCGCCACAATCCAATGCGACGTTTGCGCAGGGTAATGGTGGGCCAAGGCCCGCCCTAGGCAGGCTTTTTTGGCGTGCTCCTGCGCAAGCCATCGTTCGGGTCGACATCCGCCCACGGCACGTGATCCTCCCAGTACGCATGCATTTGCGGAGCGCGGTCGACCGGGGTGGTGAAATGGGCCAGGGCGATATGCAGTTCGCCGGGCCAGCGTTGGCTGCGGAAGAACATCATCGCCCCGCAATGCCCGCAGAAGCCGCGCTCGGCGCCAGGCGTGGATGCGTACCAGCGCAGTTGCTGCTTCGCATCGCCAATCACGCAACGAGTCGCGTCCATGCCCACCCAGGTCACGAATGCCGCCCCATGCGCGCGCCGGCACAGGCTGCAGTGGCAATGCGCCACCCAGTTGCTGGGCAGCGTGGCTTCGAGAGTTGTGTCGCCGCAGAGGCACTGGGCGTGGGCGTGGGTCATCGAGGCTGCTTCCGATGCTGGGGTCTCAACCGGATTGTGGACCCTCCCTTGCCCCTCAGGCGAAGCAGAGGGGGTTGAACTCAGGCTGCGTTGCGCGCATCGCCGCGGTCCACGCGCCGGTAGCCAAGTGCTTCGGTCAGGTGCGCGGTAGCGATGGAATCGGCGCCGGCCAGGTCGGCGATGGTGCGGGACACGCGCAGGATGCGGTGCATGGAGCGCGCAGAGAGTTGCAGGCGCTCGATCGCCCGTTCCAGCAGGGCCTGGTCGCGGTCCTGCAGGCGGCAGAAGCTCATGGTCTCGGACTGGCCGAATTGTGCGTTGGCCTTGCCGGCGCGCGCGTGCTGGATTGCGCGCGCGGCTTCCACGCGGAGCCGTATTGCGGCAGTGGGCTCCCCCTCGGGCGCATCGGGGCGCAGGTCCTGCGGTGGTAGGCGCGGCACTTCGATGTGCAGGTCGATGCGGTCCATCAATGGTCCGGAAATTCGGGCGCGGTAGCGGCGGATGTTCTCCGGACTGCAACGGCATCGCGCGGACGGATCGCCGGCCCAACCGCAGGGGCAGGGGTTCATTGCCGCTACCAGCTGGAAGCGTGCGGGAAATTCCGAACTGCGCGCCGCGCGCGACACGGTGACCGTGCCGGACTCCAGCGGTTCGCGCAGCACTTCCAGGGCCTTGCGATCCCATTCCGGCAGTTCGTCCAGGAATAGAACACCGTTATGACTCAGCGAAATCTCGCCTGGACGCGGGTCCGCACCGCCACCGACCAGGGCAACCGCGCTGGCGGTGTGATGTGGCGAACGATAGGGACGTTGCCGCCAGCGTGACGGATCCAGTCCGCGTCCACTGACCGATGCGATGGCTGCGGTTTCCAGTGCTTCTGACTCGCTGGCTTGCGGCAACAGGCCGGGCAGGCGTGAGGCGAGCAGGGTCTTGCCGCAACCCGGCGTGCCGATCAACAGCAGATGGTGGTTGCCGGCAGCAGCCACTTCCAGAGCGCGGCGCGCGTGCAGTTGCCCGCGTACGTCGGCCATGTCCGGGATCAGGCTGGGTTGTGGCGCCGGGGCCACGGCGATCGGCAACTGCCTGGTCCGGTTCAAGGCCGCGCAGACTTCGAGCAGGGTGCGCGCGGTGTAGGCCTCGACTTCGCGGGCGAGGGCGGCTTCGGCGCCGCTGCCCAGCGGCACGATCAGCTTGCGTCCGGCACGTGCCGCGGCCAGCGCCGCGGGCAGGATGCCGTCCACCGTGCGCAATTCGCCGGTCAGGCCGAGTTCGCCCAGGAACTCGTATTCACCGAGCGCGTTGCGGTCGATCTGGCCGCTGGCGGCGAGGATCCCGAGCGCGATCGGCAGGTCGAAACGTCCGCCGTCCTTGGGCAGGTCGGCCGGGGCGAGGTTGACGGTGATGCGCCGCTGCGGGAACTCGAACTGGGCGCAGAGGATCGCGGCGCGGACGCGATCGCGGGACTCGCGCACCGCCGCTTCGGGCAGGCCGACGATGTGGATCATCGGCAAGCCGCCGGACAGGTGCACCTCCACCCGGACTGGAGGCGCGGACACGCCCGAGCGTGCACG
>JBDTPP010000227.1:0-2829 GCA_039932615.1 Pseudoxanthomonas sp. | reverse complement strand
GCGGTGTACCGGAGCCGCCAGGCGCTTCCATCGGTGGACCCGCAGGTTCTGCAGCGTTCGGGATGGATGCGCTCATTCAGGTGCCCCTAGTTTGGTATTCAAAGACAGGATTGGGTGTCCGCAGCCCACTGCGGGACGGGCGAGGATCACCGACCAGTGCGGCTCACGTCAAATAAACCGGGCTTTTTGCCGGTATCAATAACCCTGAACAGGCGTTCCGGGCTTGCCGTCGATCATCGTGCGGACTTCGAACAGTTCCGGGAAGAAGGTCAGCTCCAGCGCCTGGCGCAGGAAACCCACGCCACTGGAACCGCCGGTACCGCGCTTGAAACCGATGATGCGCATCACCGTGCGCATGTGCCGGAAGCGCCACAGCTGGAACTGCGTCTCCAGGTCCACCAGGTCCTCGCACAAGGCGTATTCCTGCCAGTACGCATCGGTGTCTTCGTAGATTTTCTCGAACACCGGCAGCAGTTCCGGATCGGAGCTGTGCGGCTTGCTCCAGTCGCGCTCGACATTGGCGTGCGGCACGGCGTGACCCTTGCGCGCCAGGTAGCGCAGGAATTCGTCGTACACGCTCGGCGCTTCAAGCACTGCGCGCAGTCCTTGCACTCCTTCGGGGTCGTGGGCGAATACCCGCAACATGTCTGCGTTCTTGTTGCCCAGCAGGAATTCCATGGTCCGGTACTGCAACGACTGGAAACCCGAGGAAGGCCCCAGCACCGGCCGGAACTCCATGTACTCCGAAGGGGTCAGCGTCTCCAGCACCGACCATTGTTCGGTCAGCTGGCGCAGCACCTGTTTGCAGCGGGCGAAGATCTTCTGGCACGGATCTATCTCGTCGCGCTGAAGGCAGGCAACGGCCGCGCGCAATTCGTGGATCATCAACTTCATCCACAGCTCGGACACCTGGTGCTGCAGGATGAAAAGCATTTCGTCGTGGTGCGGCGGATCCGACAACGGCTGCTGCGCGGACAACAACTGGTCCAGGCGCAGGTAGCCGCCATAGGTAATGCGCCCGGCCAGATCGGTGTGGATGCCGTCTTCCAACGGGCGCTGGTTGGCCTGGATGTTGTCCTGGATGCTCATGCGGAACCTGTAAACCCTGGATTGTGCATGGTAACGGTTCCACCGCCCGCACCTGCAAGCCGTGCCACAAACGGGCCTTTTCCATGGATCATGGCGCCGCGTATTGCTGCGCCGCACGACGGTTTTCCAGCGCGGGTTCCTTAACATGATGTCGCTATCATTCGACTGACATGGTTCAAGGATCACCACGCGATGACCATCGCCGCGCAATTCCAGATCGACTACCTGCAATACCTCGGCCCTGACGGAAAACCCGTCCGTGACGACCTGCCCGAGGCGGCACGCGATACCCCGCGGTTGCTGGCACTGTTCAAGCAGATGCTGTTCGTGCGCACCTTCGACACCAAGTCGGTGGCCCTGCAGCGCACCGGCAAGCTGGGCACCTATGCCTCCTGCCTGGGCCACGAGGCCACCCATGTCGGCATCGGCGCCTCGATGCGCCCGGAAGACACCTTCGCCCCGAGTTATCGCGAATACGGCGCGCAGTTCATGCGCGGCGTGCGCCCACGCGAGGTGCTGCTGTACTGGGGCGGCGACGAACGCGGCAACGATTTCGCCGTACCACGCCATGATTTTTCCTGGTGCGTGCCGATCTCCACCCAATGCCTGCATGCCGCTGGCGCGGCGCTGGCGTTCAAGCTGCGCGGCGAAAAGCGCATCGCGGTCAGCACCTGCGGCGACGGCGGATCGTCGAAGACCGATTTTTATGCCGCACTCAACTCCGGCGGCGCTTATTCATTGCCACTGGTGTTGTGCGTGATCAACAACGGCTGGGCGATCTCGGTACCACGCTCGGCCCAGACCGGAGCCCAGACGCTCGCCCAGAAAGGCATAGCCGGCGGTAATTTCTGCCTGCAGGTGGATGGCAACGACCTGATCGCGGTGCTCGAAGCCATGCGCATCGCCACCGAACGCGCGCGCAGCGGCCAGGGCACCAGCGTGCTGGAGTTCGTCACCTATCGTCTCGGCGACCACACCACCGCCGACGACGCGCGGCGCGACCGCGACGACGCCGAAGTGAAAGCCGCCTGGGAAAGGGATCCGATTCCACGACTACGCACTTGGCTGACCACGCAGGGTTTGTGGAGCGAAGCGGAAGAGAATGTCTGGAAAGAGGAATGCGGACGCCTGGTCGATATCGAGGTCAACGCCTACCTGGAAACGCCGGTGCAACCGGTCGAGGCCATGTTCGATTACCTGTACGCCGATCCGCCGCCGGAATTGCTCGCGCAACGGGCAGCGGCGATTGCCGCGGAGGGTCGCGCATGAATGTCGAAGTCGCCAAGGTTGCCGCCGGAGCCCAAGCAGCATCCATGAAAGCCGACCTTCCGATCACCCTGATCGAGGCCATCACCCAGGCCCTGGCCTGGGAAATCGCCCACGACGATTCCGTAGTGGTGCTGGGCGAGGACGTGGGCGTGAATGGCGGCGTGTTCCGCGCCACCGCCGGCCTGCAGCAACGCTTCGGTTCTGAACGCATCCTCGACACGCCGCTGGATGAGACCACCATCGCCGGCCTCAGCGTGGGCATGGCCGCGATGGGCATGAAGCCGGTGGCCGAGGCGCAGTTCGACGGCTTCGTCTATCCGATGGTCGACCACATCATCTGCCACGCCGCGCGCATGCGCTACCGCACCCGCGGACGCCTGCAATGCCCGATGGTCCTGCGGGTACCCTGGGGTGGCGGCATCCGCGCGCCGGAACATCATTCCGAAGCCAACGAATCCATCTTCACCAACG
>JBDTPP010000226.1:0-2900 GCA_039932615.1 Pseudoxanthomonas sp. | reverse complement strand
TCCGAAGCCGGAACGCCGACCTTTTTACCTCACGCTCCGACCTTCGAAGCCGGAACGCCGGCCTGTTTACCTCGCGCTCCGACCTTCGAGGCCGGAACGCCGACCTTTTCACTTCGCTCTGTCTTTCCAGGCTGGAGCGCCGGGCTTTCGCAGCTCACTCGCCCCGCAACAGCAGCGGAGAATCCGCCGGCAGGTGCATGCGCACCCTGCCGGGCATGCAATCGATGCGGAAATGCCTCGACTCGACCGGCTCGCCGTCCAGGTTGAGGGTCAGCGGTCCGGGCGCGTCGATTTCCAGCCACGGCAGCAGCGCCCTGATCGCCACGCGCTCCAGCGCCGCTGCCTTGCCCGCGGTGACCAACGCACCCATCGTGGCGGCGACCTCCCCGGAGAGCTCCGGTACCACGGTCAGGTCGAGCAATCCGTCGTCGATCCGCGCATCGGGACACAGCGCCTGGCCACCACCGGCCTGGCGTCCATTGCCGATACCGATTGCGATGAAATCCCCCTCCCAGGCGAAATCGGGACCCCGCAAGCGTGCCTGGAGCGGCTCGATGCGTCCCAACCGGGAAATCCCGGTGATCAGGTACGCCAGGCCGCCGAGCATCTTCTTCAGCCCCTCGTCGGTTTCCACCGTGACCTGGGTACCGAAGCCGCCGCTGGCCAGGTTGGCGCACCAATGGATCACGCCGTCGTCGGCCAGCAGCCTGAGCAGATCGATGGGGGTGACTGGCGAACCGGCGATCAGCTCCAGCGCCGACAGCGGCTGCACGGGAATACCGGCGGCGTTGGCGAAATCGTTCGCAGTGCCCAGCGGCACCAGGCCGAGCACAGGCAAGGCATCGGCAGGCTCGTCCCGGTGCGCCAGTGTTGTGGCGACTTCGCTCAGGGTGCCGTCGCCGCCCGCGGCGATGATCGTACCGGCACCGTCGGCGATGGCCTCGGATACGTAGCGTTCGGCATCGCCCTCCTCCCAGGTGACGCGCACGTCCAGGGTGATGCCGCTTTGGCGCATCGTCGCGACCGCTTCGCGCAGGGCTTCATCGCCCGCGGATTTTCCGTTGAGTATCAGGCGCCAGCGGGGTGGAATGGGCATGCAGGAAGTCCGCGCGTTGATGGCGTGTGGGAGCGACGTGAGTCGCGAAGGATAACGATAGCGCCCTCATCGCGACTCACGTCGCTCACACATCGCCTCTACATGGAAGCTTGTCATCTCGCTGTCACGCTCCACCCGCAACATCGAAGGCCATAGCAGGGACGACGGGCGGAGGCAGGATAAGCCTCCAATATTACGAAGGGCGTTCGCCATGGCGAGCGCCCTTATTTCTTGGCGACAGCCACTGCGGCGCGCATCCGGCCGATCACGTCAGCATAGTCGGGCGCATTGAAGATCGCCGAACCGGCAACGAAGGTATCCGCGCCGGCCGCCGCGATCCCGGCGATGTTGTCGGCCTTGACTCCCCCGTCGATCTCCAGGCGGATCGGCTTGCCGCAGGCGTCAATCTTCTTCCTTACTGCCCTGAGCTTGTCCAGCGCCGAAGGGATGAAGGACTGGCCACCGAAACCCGGATTGACCGACATCAGCAAGACCATGTCCAGGTCTTCCAGCACCCAGTCCAGCGCATCGACCGGAGTGGCCGGGTTCAACACCAGCCCGGCCTTGCAGCCATGCGACTTGATCAGCTGGATGGTGCGGTGGACGTGGTTGCTCGCTTCCGGGTGGAAGCTGATCAGGGTGGCCCCGGCCTCGGCGAAATCGGGAACGATGCGATCCACCGGCTTGACCATCAGGTGCACGTCGATCGGTGCGGTGATGCCGTGCTTGCGCAGGGCGGCGCACACCATCGGGCCGATGGTCAGGTTGGGCACATAGTGGTTGTCCATCACATCGAAGTGCACCCAGTCCGCGCCGGCCTTGAGCACGTTGTCCACTTCCTCGCCCAGGCGGGCGAAATCGGCGGAAAGGATCGAAGGGGCGATAATGCAATTGGACATGGAGGTTCCCGGCGTGGAATCGAGGTGGTTGGCTCAGCGCTTGCGCAGCTGCTTGATGCGGTCGTAGGCGGCATTGATCTCACCGGCCTTCTTCTCGGCCTGGCGACGCAGTTCATCCGCGGCGCCGGGCATCTTGTCGGGGTGGTACTGGGAAATCAGCCGGCGGTAAGCCTGGTCGATCTCCGCATCGCTGGCGTCGCTGGTCAGGCCGAACACGCGGTAGGGGTTGTCTCGGGCCAGCTTGAACCAGTCCTGGTCGAACGCGTGGCCGATGATCAGGCCGATCAACGCACCAAACAAAGGATTGGGGCGGAACAGCAGAGCACCGGCGATCAAACCCAGAAGTTTTCCGTACCAGCGGTTCATTGGCAGCCTTGTTGAAAAGCGTTGCAGGTATTTTACGGCACAGGCACACCTGCGCGCCGTAAACTAGGCGGCCTGCTCCCTTTCACACGGTGGACCCAGGCTCCATGCCCAGTACCTTGCTGCGACCATATCTGCTTGAATCGGATCTGCCCGGCCTGACGCTGCGCCATCGCGGCAAGGTACGGGATGTCTTCGACCTGCCGCGCGAGCGCCTGCCCGCCGATGCACCCGCAGGCGACTACTTGTTGATGGTGGCGACCGACCGCCTGAGCGCGTTCGATGTGGTCCTGCCCGATCCGATTCCCGGCAAGGGCGAGATGCTGTGCCAGATCTCCAACTTCTGGTTCGAGAAGACCGCGCACCTGCTGCCCAATCACTTGACCGGCATCGACGTGGCTTCGGTGTTGCCGGAAGGCGTGGACCCGGCGCTGTATGCCAAACGCAGCGTGGTGACCAAGCGCCTGAAGCCGGTGCCCGTAGAAGCCATCGCCCGCGGCTACCTGATCGGCAGCGGCTGGAAGGATTACCAGCGCACCGGC
>JBDTPP010000225.1:0-2913 GCA_039932615.1 Pseudoxanthomonas sp. | reverse complement strand
CGCATCAACGCCGGCGAGATGGAATACATCGACCTGCATCTCAGCCACGTCGCCCAGTACGCCTGGTTCGGCTTCTTCGGCGACATCGACGTGGCCGTGATCGAAGTGGCCGGCATCCTCGAGGATGGAAGGCTGGTGCCCTCGTCTTCGGTGGGCAACAACAAGACCTGGCTGGAACAGGCCGGCAAGGTGATCCTGGAGGTCAACCAGCGGCAGTCGGCCGGACTGGAGGGCATGCACGACATCTATTACGGCACAGCGCTGCCGCCGAACCGCAAGCCCATCCCGCTGCTCAAACCCGACGATCGCATCGGCGAAGCCTACCTGCGCTGCGACCCGGACAAGGTCATCGCCGTGGTCCAGACTGATGCGCCGGACCGCAACTCCGCCTTCGCCGGGCCCGATGCCACTTCCGAGGCCATCGCCGGACACCTGCTCGAATTCCTGGCCCATGAGGTCAAGCGCGGGCGCCTGACCCCGCAGCTGCTGCCGCTGCAATCGGGCGTGGGCAACGTCGCCAACGCCGTGCTCGCCGGACTGGCTGGTGGCGGCTATCGCGATCTCACCGCGTTCACCGAAGTGATCCAGGACGGCATGCTCGGGCTGATCAAACAGGGCGTGTTGCGCATGGCCTCGGCGACCTCGTTCTCGCTGAGCCCGGCGGGCATCGAGGAATTCGAAGCCAACGTCGACTTCTATCGCGAACGCATCGTGCTGCGCCCCCAGGAAATTTCCAACCATCCCGAACTGATCCGTCGCCTCGGCTGCATCGCCCTCAACGGGATGATCGAGGCGGATATCTACGGCAACGTCAACTCCACCCACATCGCCGGCAGCGCGATCATGAACGGCATCGGCGGCAGCGGCGACTTCGCCCGCAACGCCTATCTTTCCGTGTTCATGGCGCCCAGCACCGCCAAGGGCGGCGCGGTCTCGGCGATCGTGCCGATGGTCAGCCACGTCGACCACACTGAACACGACAGCATGGTCTTGGTCACCGAACAGGGCCTGGCCGACCTGCGCGGCCTCTCACCCAAACAACGCGCCCGCGTAATCATCGACAACTGCGTACACCCCGACTTCCAGCCGATGCTGGCCGACTATTTCGACCGCGCCTGTCGCGACAGCTACGCCCAGCACACCCCGCACCTGCTGGGCGAAGCGCTGTCCTGGCACCAGCGGTTCATCGAGACAGGCAGCATGCGGGTCGTTTGATCTACACGTCGCAGTCAGTACAACCACGACTCGATCAGCCGGAATGGATGCAGGGTCGCAAGAAAAACCAGGGGCGCCGACTCGTCATCCTCAGAGGCTGCGAGGCCATCACTCGGTCCGCGCACACGCATCGGCCACCGGCGACGGCACCTGCCCCGGTACCTCCGAAGGAATCGCCATTTCCTCCGGATCCACCGGCAGCATGTGCGCGCTGCGCCAGCGGCCCCATCGGTAATAGGCAAGTTGCATGGCCATCGCGCAGAACGCGCTGACCGGGAAACTCCACCAGATCGCATCCACGCCCAGAGTCGGTTGCAGCCAATTGGCGAACGGCACGCGGATGCCCCACAGGGCGATGCCGAGGATGATCAGTGGCGGGATCACCGCGCCGGTCGAACGCACCACTCCCGCCAGCACGAACACCACCCCGAAGAACAGGAACGACCACACCGCGATGTGGTTGAGGTGGCGCGCGATCTGCAGCGCCTCGCTGCCGGCCGGCATGAACATCGACAGGGTATGGCCGTCGAGCAGCAGCAGCGGCACGATCAGCGCACCAGTGAGCAGGAAGTTGAAGCCCACGCCGATGCGTGCGGTGGCTTCCACCCGGTCCCAGCGCCGGGCGCCGACGTTCTGCGCCGCCATCGATGAACACGCCGCGCCGATTGCCATCGCTGGCATCTGCACATACGTCCACAACTGCAACGCGGCGCCATAGGCGGCGGTGGTATGGGTGCCGTACTGGTTGACCATGCTGATCATCGCGATCATCGCCGCGGAAATCAGCACCATCTGCAGCCCCATCGGCACGCCCTTCGCCACCAGCGCGCGGACGATGGTCCAGTCGGGTTTGTACAGGTGGCGCTCGCCGCGGCTGATCCACAACGGATTGCGGCGATGGCGCAACCACGCCAGCAACGCGCTCAGCGCGATCGCATTGGCAATCAGGGTCGCAGTGGCGCTGCCGGCCATGCCCATCTGCGGGAATGGGCCCACGCCGAACATCAGCAGCGGTACCAGCACGATGTCGAACAACACCGCCAGCAGAAGGAACAGGAACGGCGTACGCGTGTCGCCGGCACCGCGCAGGATCGCCGACAGGAACGCGAACGTGTACAGGAACGGCAGCGCCAGGAAAATGATCTTCAGGTAGGCATCGGCCAGTGGCAGTGCCGCGGCGGGGGTAGACATCCAGACCAGCACGTGGCGCGACAGCGGCAGGCCGACGGCAGCCAGCGCCACGGATATGCCGATGAAGAACGTGGCCGCGGTGCCGACTACCTTGCGCGCGCCGGGCAGGTCCTTGCGACCCATGGCCTGGCCGACCAGGATGGTCGAGGCCATGCCGAAGCCGAATACGCCGCCCAGCAGCAGGAACATGATGTTGTTGGCATTGGCGATGGCGGTCAGCGCGTCCTCGCCGAGAAAGCGCCCGACCCAGACCGCGTTGACCGAGCCGTTGAGCGACTGCAGCACGTTGCCGCCGAGGATCGGCAGGGCAAACACGAACAGGGTGCGGGCAATCGGGCCCTGGGTAAGGTCGCGTGGCGGCATGCAACGCAGCTTAACCTTGGCCGGGTGCAGAGCGCGTCACTGGAGGCTGGGCGAGGCAAACGGCTTGTGCCCGGGTATGCGGAGTGTCGCGCGCAAGGATCCATAGCCTTGCGCGCAAGACGCAAAGGCTTGCGCCTGGGCATG
>JBDTPP010000224.1:0-2956 GCA_039932615.1 Pseudoxanthomonas sp. | reverse complement strand
TGCGCAAGGCCGACCTGTACGACAAGACCAGCCAGGCCTTCGCGGTGTTCCTGCCGGTCAAGTCGGTCGGCGTGGTCGGAGACGCACGCGCCTACGAGTGGGTGATCGCCTTGCGCGCGGTGGAGACCATCGATTTCATGACCGCGCACTGGGCGCACCTGCCGTACGATTTCCTGGGTACGGTTTCCAACCGGATTATCAATGAGCTGCGTGGAATATCCCGTGTCGTCTATGACATAAGCGGCAAGCCTCCGGCTACGATCGAGTGGGAATGATGGCAATTGGCCGGGTCCGGTTGCGGTGTCCACGCCGCACCGGAACAAGCGCCCAGACGACAGGCAGGTAAGACAGATGCTTTCCAGGTCTTTTGGCCGCAGCGGCCGTTCCGTACGTGAGATTGGTTTTGGTGCCTGGGCCATAGGCGACGCATGGGGGCAGGTCGACGACGATGCGGCTGTCGCCGCGCTGCACGCGGCGCTGGATGCAGGCGTCGATTTCATAGACACCGCGGATGTCTACGGCGACGGGCATTCCGAGCGACTGATCGCAAAGGTGCTGAAGGAGCGCGGCGACGACCGGCCGTTCGTGGCTACCAAGGCCGGTCGCCGCCTGCCGCAACAGACGGTTGCCGGCTACAGCGAGGAAAACCTCAACGCTTTCGTCGACCGCAGCCTGCGCAACCTGGCAATTGACAGCCTGGATCTGCTGCAACTGCACTGCCCGCCGACCGATCTCTACTATCGCCCCGAAGTCTTCGGGCGAATGGACCGGCTTGTCGAGCAGGGCAAGATCCGCCAGTACGGGGTCAGTGTCGAGCGCGTAGAGGAAGCGCTGAAGGCGATCGAATACCCGGGCGTGGCCAGTGTTCAGATCATCTTCAATATATTCCGCCAGCGCCCCGCCGAGCATTTCTTCGCCCAGGCGCGGGAGAAGGGCATAGCGATCATTGCCCGCGTGCCGTTGGCCAGTGGCCTGCTCAGCGGAAAATTCAGCCGTGACACCCGCTTCGAGAATAACGATCACCGCCAGTTCAATCGCAATGGCGAAGCGTTCGATGTCGGCGAGACTTTCTCAGGCGTGCCTTACGAAGTCGGCCTGGCGGCGGTCGAGCGGATTCGCCCGCTGGTTCCCGGCAATGCAACGATGGCGCAACTGGCCTTGCGCTGGATATTGATGTCCGAGGCCGTCACCGTCGCCATCCCGGGCGCGCGTAATCCTCAACAGGCGCTGGCCAACGTCGCCGCCGCCGGCCTGCCACCTTTGTCAGCGGAGGTGGCCGACGCGATCGCGCGGATCTATGCCGAAGACATCAAGCCCTACGTGCATCAGCGCTGGTGATGGTGATGGACGATGAAGCCTGGATGCGTCATGCACTGGCACTGGCCGATCGTGCGCAGCGCGAGGACGACGAGATTCCAGTCGGTGCGGTATTGGTAGCTGCAGGAGGCGAGTTGATCGGCGAAGGCTGGAACCGCAACCTGGCCGAACACGATGCCACTGCGCATGCGGAGATCGTCGCCATGCGCCGGGCGGGGAAGAAAATCGGCAACCATCGCCTGGTCGGCAGCACGCTGTACGTGACCCTGGAGCCTTGCGCGATGTGTGCGATGGCAATGGTGCATGCGCGGGTGGCGCGGCTGGTGTATGCGGCGACGGATCCCAAGACCGGAGCATGCGGCAGCGTGTTCGACTTGCTCGGCGATCCGCGCCACAACCACCGGGTGGAAGTCAGTGCCGGCCTGCTGGCCGAAGAGGCCAGTCGACGCCTGACCAATTATTTCAGGGTCAAGCGTGGCAAGCCGCCGCTCGAATAAACGTCATGCGCTTGCTTATTCTGGTCCTCCTGCGACGTGGCGGTGATCCATTTCCTCATTCACCGCCTTCACCGCCAGGCTCGACTCGCGCGCAAGCAACAGGCTGGCCGCGAACATCGCCAGCACGCCGATTGCTGCCAGCGCGGTTGGCAGCGCGCCCAGGCGGTTGGACAGCAGGTTGTCGGCCGCCACCGCAAGGCTGGTACCCACGAACAGGCTGATCGCCACGTACAGCAGTTGTCCGGCGCGCAAGATGATCAGACTGCGTCGGCGCTGCAGCGCGATGCGCTGCTCGTAGAAGGAGCGTTGCGCGGGATCATCGATGTCCTGCAGCTCCTTGAGCAAGGAGCGCGCGCGGTCGATGATGCGAGCCAGGCGATTATTTGCCGACAGCAGCAGTGATGCGGTAGCGGTAAGGAAGAACGCGGGTGCCAGCATCGCGGTGAGCGTGGCGTAGTGCGCGTACTGGTCGCTGTTCTGGAGCATGGCATGTACCGTTCGGGAGCTGGGTTATGATGCGACACAATGCGATCTTTCCGCAAAACACGCTCGCCACTGGCGATGCGCAGCCCGAAGGACCAAGACCGACGCATGCCAGCCAATAATCCCAACAGCGACCGCCTGATCTGGATCGACCTGGAAATGACCGGGCTGGATACCGGGCAGGACTCGATCATCGAGATCGCCACCGTGGTGACCGATGCGCATTTGAACGTGCTGGCCGAAGGCCCCGAGTTTGCCATTGCCCATCCACTTTCCGCGCTGGAAGCCATGGACGACTGGAACCGGGCCCAGCATGGCAAGTCGGGCTTGTGGAAGCGGGTGCTGGAAAGCACCGTGACCCTGGGCCAGGCCGAGGCTCAGACGGTCAGTTTCCTCTCGGAATGGATACCGGCCAATGCCTCGCCGATGTGCGGAAATTCGATCTGCCAGGACCGGCGTTTCCTGCACCGGCTGATGCCGCGGCTGGAGAAGTATTTCCATTACCGCAATCTCGATGTCAGCACATTGAAGGAGCTGGCGCGGCGTTGGGCGCCCAGCGTGCTGGAAGGCGTGCGCAAGCAATCGACGCACACGGCGTTGAGTGATGTGCGCGATTCGATCGAGGAACTGAAGCACTATCGCCGTCACCTGGCCGAACT
>JBDTPP010000223.1:0-3107 GCA_039932615.1 Pseudoxanthomonas sp. | reverse complement strand
AGTCGCGAGAGCCTTCGCGACTTAGGTCGCTGCCACAACAACAGCCTGGAGTGGCAAGAGGCTTCCAGCACGCCAGTCTTCGGCAGCCATCTGGTCCAGCAGCGCCGTGACCTGTTCGCGCGCGTCCATTTCGTGGATCGGCAGGACCAGCAGGTCGCCTTCGCGCGACCAGGCCAGGAGGGTGCGCACCGCCTCCACTTCATCCAGGCAGGTGAGGATGGTTTCCGGGCTGACGCCGTCCTGGTCCAATTGCGCACGCATGATGGCGGCGACCTCTCCCGAGGCGCGGCCGCGTTCGTAGCCGGCAATGTCCTTGAGTACGACGAGGTTGGGCCGGGCAGCCGCGGCGGTCGATGCTACTGCGCGCAGGTCGGCGTCTTCACGGTTGCCTGCATGGCCCAGGATCAGGGCCAGGCGACCCTTCCTTCCTGCCGTATCCACCGCCTCGAACAGGCCCTGGAGGCCATCGGGGTTGTGGGCGTAATCGACGAAAACGTCCATCGTGCCGAACCGCCAGTGCTGCAGGCGTCCGGGGTTGTCGCCCCGCGAGCGCCCGAAGCCGGCGACCACGGCCGCGAGCGTGTTGGGGGCTATGCCCAGCGCCGCCCCGGCCAGCGCGGCGCCTGCAAGGTTGGCGATGTTGTAGATCGCGCGGCCGCCCAGGGTCAGCGGCATCGCCGCGACTTCGCCCAGGTCGTGGGTGATGCCCTGGAAATGCAGCAACAGGCGTCCGTCGCGAACGCCACAGGCGGGGCCGCCACGTTGACGGTGATCGACGAGCGCGGGCAGGTCGAAATCCAGCGCGAACCAGCCCAGCGGACAGACCAACGCATTCGACTGCCGCACAAGAACCGGATCGTCGGCATTGAGCACCAGCAACCCCTGGTCGTCGATAGCGCGAGCCACGACCAGCTTTACCAAGGCGAGATCGTCGAGGTCATGGATGCCGTATTCACCGAAATGATCGGCGGCGATATTGGTGACGATGGCGGCGTTGGCATGCGCGACCGCCAGGCCGCGGCGGAGCATGCCGCCGCGCGCGGTTTCCAGGATCGCCGCCTGCGCCTGGCCCTGGCGCAACGCGGTACGCGCGCCGGTCGGGCCGGAAAAGTCCCCGGCTTCCAGTGCATCGCCGTCGAAGTACACGCCGTCGGTGCAGCTGTGCGCGGTGCGCCAGCCGTGCGCCTTGGACATTGCCGCGAGCAGGCGCACGGTGGTGGTCTTGCCATTGGAGCCAGTGACCAGCGCAGTGGGAATGGCGTGCAATGCATTCCACGGAACTGCGTCAGGCGCAGGCAGTTCGTCGACGAACCAGGTACGGCTGCCGTCGCCTTCGCCGAGGGTCACTTCGTCGTCGTCGGCCAGTAACGGCATGTGGTAAGCGGTGGCTGCCTGCATGAGTGCGATCAGTTCCGGCCGCATCTCCGCCCTTGCTGCTGCGCGCAGGGTGTGGAGCGCCAAGTCACGGTCCCAGATCGCGGCGAATGCCGGGGCATGGTAGGGCTCCGGCTGTTGTTCCGGGTGGGGAAAGCCAACAGCCGACCACCATGCCCACTCATTGACCTCGGTGGCCGAGTACAGCTGATCGGCAGGCGCACCAAACGCAAGCGAGACACCACTGCAGTGTCGACGGAGGATGATTTTCTCCTCCGACCAGCCGAGTGCCAGGCGCGCCCTCTCGACGTTCCGCTTCCATGCCGCGAGCGTGGCCTCGTCGAACTCCAGTCCACGCGCGCTCTCCAGCGCAGCGCCGCTGCCGGGGAAATACAGATTGCTGCCGGTCAGCCGGCGCGAATCCTCGAACGGTTCGGGAAGCACGCCTAGTCGCTTTCTTCGCGTTCGAACACCAGTCCGCGTTCCTCGCGGATCACGCCTTCCATGCTTGCGAAAGGCGAGTCCTCGGCGGAGGTCTCCAATGAAGGCAGTTCGGCCCTGGGCGCGGCTTTCGCCACGTCGCCGAGCGGCTGGAACTTGATGATCTGCTTCCAGGAACGGGTCAGCGCATCGGCGAAGACCAGGATCAGGTCGCCGGGCTGGCCCATGCGCAAGGCGGCGTCGATCGCTTCCTGCTCATCCGGTATGACCGACATCGAGTCCTCGGCGACGCCGGCTGATTGCAGGGCCCTGGCGATGATCCGCGGCACCTCGTCGCCGTCGCGGCCGCGCAGCGAGTCGTCGCGGCGCACGACGTAGTGGTCGAACTTGCCAGCGACCGCGTCGGCAATCGCGCGCAGGTCCTCGTCGCGCCTGTCGCCAGGACCGGTCAGCACCACGATGCGGCGTCCGGTGACATCAAGGCGCTGGGCGAGGTCGGCCATCATCCCGACCGCGTGTGCGTTGTGGCCGTAATCCATCAGCACCTTGAACGGATGCTCGTTGTAGACGTTCATGCGACCGGGGGCCTGGAAGAACGTGGTGTCGAAGGTGCGCAGGCCCTGGCGGATCGCATCCAGCTTGATCCCAAGAGAGAACGCCATCGCCGCGGCGACCATCGCGTTCTGCACATTGTGCAGGGCGCGGCCTTCCATCGTGGCCGGAATCAGGTGGGTCCACATCAACGGGATGTAGCTGCCCTTGTCGTACAGGGTGATCATGTGGCCGTTGACGCCGGCCTCCAGTGCGCAGGCGCGGCCGTTGGCACGGATATGTTCGCGGACCAGGGCGTGTGAGGGGTTCATGGTCACGTAGCAGATCGTCTTCGCATCGGTGTAGGCCGACATCTTCAGCACGTTGGGATCGTCGGCATTGAGCACCGCGCATTCGCGTGCCACCTCGACCACGATCCGCTTGATCTCGGCCAGCTGCTCCAGGGTATCGATGCCCTTCAGCCCCAGATGGTCGGAAGCGATGTTCAACACCGCCCCCACGTCCACCTCCGACACGCCCATGCCGCTGCGCAACAGGCCGCCACGCGCGGTTTCCAGCACGGCCAGGTCGATCTGTGGATCCGAGAGGACCATTCGCGCAGATACCGGTCCGGTCATGTCGCCTTCCACGGTGCGCTGTCCGTCTATGTAGACGCCGTCGGTGGTGGTCAGGCCCGGCGTATAGCCGGCCATCTTGGCGATATGCGCCAGCATGCGCGCGGTGGTGGTCTTGCCGTTGGT
>JBDTPP010000222.1:0-3170 GCA_039932615.1 Pseudoxanthomonas sp. | reverse complement strand
ATGCTGGCCTGTCACGCCGGAGGTCGCGGGTTCGAGTCCCGTCCACTCCGCCATATTTGAGCCGAAAGGGCGCCGAAAGGCGCCCTTTCTGTTTGGGATGTCGGTGCCCAAAGGCGCACCTTCTGTTTGGGATGTCGGCGCCGAAACGCGCCCTTTCTGTTTGTCGTGCCAGCGCGGGAATGCGACGCGCGTGTTTGGCATGTCCACGCCGCAAGTCGCTGGTCGCTCCGGGATACTTGCGCTGGACATCCCCTCTGGTTTTGGGATTGGCCGAAGCGCGCTAAACTGCCGGGCTTACGTAATCAGGTCTGACCCTCCGATGCTGCAAAAACTCCGCGACAAGACTTCCGGCTGGATCGCTACCGCCGTACTCGGCCTGCTAATCGTTCCGTTTGCCTTCGTCGGCGTGAACGAATACATGGGTGGTGGTTCCGACAATACGGTGGCCAAGGTCGAGGCCCCGCCGACCTGGTGGCATTCCTCACCGCATTGGTGGCCGTTGTCGATGCTCTGGCAGCATGAAGTAGTGACCCAGGACGAATTCCGCGCCGGCTTCGAGCAGGCCCGGCAGCAGCGGCGCCAGGCGCTGGGCGACAATTTCGATCCGCGTGATTTTGAAACCCTTGAAAACAAGCTGAAGGTGCTCGACCAACTGGTCGATCGAAAGGTGCTGCAACTGGCAGCCAAGCGCGCCGGCATCCAGGTCAGTGACGCAGCAGTGCGCAAGACCATTGCTGACGAACCTGCATTCCAGGTGGACGGCAAGTTCGATGCCGCGCGCTACACGCAGATGCTGGCCACGCAGACCCCCGCATTGACCCCGGTCCAGTTCCAGAAGGACCAGCGCGACAGGTTGCAGTTGGCGTTGCTTCCGCAGGGCATCGCCGATTCCGGTTTCGCAACCAGCAAGGAGGTCGATCGGCTGATCAGATTGCTGGGTGAAACCCGCGACATCACCATTGCCGCGCTGCCGCCGACGGCGGCCGATGACACTCCGGTGAGCGATGCGCAGATCAAGGCCTGGTATGACGCCCACGCGTCCGATTTCAAGCAGGGCGAGTCGGTCACGCTGGAATACGTGGACGTCGATGGCGCGACCCTGGCAAGTGCCGTTGCGCCAGCCGACGAAGCTGCGTTGCGCAAGCGTTACGAAGATGAAAAATCGCGCTTCATGAGCCCCGAACAACGCCTCGTTTCGCACATCCTTGTCGCGGTGCCTGCGGGTGCCGACGCTGCGGCGCAGAAGGCTGCTGAACAGAAAGCGGCCAAGCTGGCGGCGCAGGCCAGGCAGCCGGGCGAGGATTTTGCTGCCCTGGCCAAGGCCAATTCCGACGACGCCGGTTCCAAGGCGGGTGGTGGCGACCTGTCCTGGGTGGCGCACGACGGAAGCATGGTCAAGCCATTCGAGGACGCGTTGTTCACCATGCAGGATGGACAGATCAGCGATCCGGTGAAGACCGACTTCGGCTACCACATCCTGCAATTGCGAGAGATCAGGCCGGGACATGGCAAGTCGTTCGAAGAAGTCCGCGATGACCTTGCACGTGAACAGGCCGACGCAGACGGCGAGCGGGCCTATAACGACCTGGCCGGGCGTCTGGTCAATGAAGTATTGAAAAATCCCACCGCGCTCGGTCCCGCGGCCAAGGCTGTCGGCTTGCCGGTGCAGCGGACCGGTCCGTTCTCGCGCGCGACCGCAGCAGGCATTGCCGCCAATCCGGCCGTGCTGCGAGCGGCTTTCTCCGATGCGCTGGTGCAGGACGGCACGGCCAGCGACCCGATCGAGGTCGGACCCAAGCACAGCGTGGTGATCCGCGTCCTTCAGCACACTCCGGAACAGGCACAGCCACTTGCGCAGGTACGCGATGCGGTGATTGCCGCGATCCGCGCGGACCGCAACGCCAAGGCGGCCGAAGCGGCGGCGGATGCGATCCTGGCACGCATCGCCAAGGGCGAGACACTGCAGGCGATCGCCGCGGCCGGAAAGCTGCAGACCGGCGAACTGCCGGGCGTGCCGCGGGGTGCGCCAGTCCCGTCGCCAGAGATCAACGCGGCTGTTTTCGCGGTGCAGAAGCCCGCCGCCGGGAAGGTGTCGACTGGCAAGGCCAAAATGGAAACGGGCGGCTACGCGGTTTTCGTGGTCAACAAGGTCAACGAAGGCGACCTGTCCAAGATCAAGCCAGAGGAACGCATCGGCTTGCAACAGCAGGTGGTGCAGATGGAAGGCGGGACTGCGGTCGACGCCTTCGTCGCTGCGCTGCGCAAGCAGTACCTGATCACGCGCAGGGAAGGCCAGTTGTAACCGGCCGTTTCATTGGCCCACAAAAAAGCCCGGCATTGCCGGGCTTTTTTATTGCAGGATCAGCCTGTGTTGGCGGGACCGTACTCAGGAAATACGTATCAGTCTTCGCCAATCCCGGTCATGCCCAGGATGTTGTAACCGGCATCGACGTATGTCACTTCACCGGTCACCCCCGCGGCCAGGTCCGAGCAGAGGAAGGCGCCGACATTGCCGACGTTCTCGATGGTCACCGTGCGCCGCAATGGCGAATACGCCTCGACGTGCCCAAGGATGTTGCGGAAACCGCCGATGCCGGCGGCCGCAAGGGTCTTGATGGGGCCCGCGGAAATCGCATTGACGCGGATCCCCTCCGGACCCAGGTTCAGCGCCAGGTAGCGCACCGTCGCTTCCAGGCTGGCCTTGGCCACGCCCATGACGTTGTAGTTCTGCAGGGCGCGCACGGCACCCAGGTAACTCAGGGTAAGTACCGCGCCATTGCGACCTTGCATTGCCGGGCGTGCGGCCTTGGCCAGGGCCGCCAGTGAGTAGGCGGAAATGTCGTGGGCCAGGGCGAAGTTCTCGCGGGTCAATCCGTCCAGGAAACCCCCGGTGATGGCTTCGCGCGGGGCAAAGGCGATGGCATGGACCAAAATGTCGAAACCGTCCCAATGCTGCCCAAGCTGTTCGAAGCACGCGGCGATCTGCGCATCGTCGCTCACGTCCAGCGGCAGGACGATGTTGCTGCCGTATTCGGCCGCCGCCTTCTCGACGCGCGATTTGAGCCGGTCGTTCTGGTAGGTGAAGGCCAGTTCCGCGCCTTCCCGGTGCATGGCTTCGGCGATGCCCGAGGCGATGGACCGTTCGCTGGCGATGCCGGTGATGAGTGCGC
>JBDTPP010000221.1:0-3198 GCA_039932615.1 Pseudoxanthomonas sp. | reverse complement strand
GTGCGCGAGACCTTGGGAATCTGCGACCGGGCGTATATCCTCAATGAGGGCAGCGTGCTGGCGCAGGGGGCACCGGACGCGCTGCTGGCCAATCCGGACGTGCGTCGCGTGTACCTTGGGGAAACTTTCCGCCTCTGATGTGCGCGTCGCGCGGCCCGGCCGTGCCACAACGCGTTTTCGGATTGCGGAATGAAGCCACGCCTCCAGACATCGCTGGGTCAGCAACTGGTCATGACGCCACAACTGCGTCAGGCCATCCGTCTGTTGCAGATGTCCACGGCCGAACTCGAGATCGAGATCACCGAGGCCGTGGAGACCAATCCCCTGCTGGACTGGGACGACAGCACGCCCAACGGCGATGACATCGCCCCCGCCGACACCCCACCGGAGGATCCGCGCGAAACCAACCAGGGCGACGAGGCCGACGACTGGTCGCCCGACGAGGGCCCCTGGTCGATGGAAAGCGGCGGCCATGGCAGTGGCGGCTCCTTCGACGATGACGACCAGGGCAGCGCCGCCGAACGCGTCGCCGAAGTCGACACGCTGCAGGATCACCTGCTGTGGCAACTGCACCTGTCGCCTCTGTCGCCACGCGATCGCAGAATCGGCGCGGCGCTGATCGATGCACTGGAAGACGACGGCTACCTGCGCGAATCGCTGTCCGGCATCGCCGAGACCCTGCTTCCCGAAGTGATCGCCGGGGAAAACGAAATCCTGACCGTGCTGCATCAATTACAGCGCTTCGATCCGGTCGGCGTCGCCGCGCGTACGCTGGGCGAATGCCTGCACCTGCAGCTGGCGGTGTTAAGCGACGATACCCCCGGCAAGGCGCTGGCCTTGCGCATCGTCGATGGCGATGCCCTGGAACGCCTGCCCAAAAGCGGCATCGCCGGCCTGGCCGCGGAACTCAAGCGGCCGGTCGAGGAAGTCGAGGAAGTAGTGCAACTCCTGCGTTCGCTGGATCCCAAGCCCGGCGCGCAGATCGGCGAACTGAGCCACGACACCTACGTGGTCCCCGATTGCGTCGTCTGGCGCCAGCGCGGGGTCTGGCGCGCAGCGCTGGCCGGCAACAACCTGCCCCGGATCACCATCCACCGCGGCTACGAGCAGATGATCCGCCAATGTGGCGAAAACGATGCTGGCTACCTGCGCGGCCACCTGCAGGAAGCACGCTGGCTGCTGAAAAGCCTGGAAGCGCGCGGCGACACACTGCTCAAGGTCACCCGCTGCCTGCTGCGCCAGCAGGCCGGGTTCCTGGAATTCGGCGAACAGGCACTGCGTCCCCTCACTCTGCGAGAGGTCGCCACCGAGGTCGGCCTGCATGAATCGACGGTTTCACGAGCCATTGCCCGCAAGTACGTGCGCACCCCACGCGGAACCCTGCCCCTGCGCGCGTTCTTCGCTTCGGGGGTGAGCACAGAAGGCGGCGGCGAGGCTTCCAGCATCGCCATCCAGTCCATGATCCGGCGCCTGATAGAAGCTGAAAATCCGCGCAAGCCATTGTCCGATGCCAAGCTGGCCGAGCTGCTCAAGACCTCCGGCGTGCCGGTGGCGCGGCGTACCGTGGCCAAGTATCGTGAAGCCATGGAAATACTTTCGTCGCATGAGCGCGTACGCATCGGTTGATAACGCTCTCCTGAGGATGGTTCTTGATAACGTTCCCTCTAGGAACGTGCTTGATAACGCTCCCCTAAGGAACGATGGTCCATGATGAGTCCAGTGCCTGATTGCCATTCCGGGCCAGCGCCTGCACAACCGCAGGAGAAATCGAACTTCATCCATCACTCGTGGTCACAAGCATTGAAGTGTTATCCGCGGATTCCGCGGCCTATCGACCCGTAAGGAGCAAGCGATGCGTATCGAGACCTATGGCCAGCAGATCGAAGTCACCCCCGCGCTGCGGGAGTACGTAGAAACTAAGTTCAAGCGCCTGGAACGGCATTTCGAACAGCCGCTGGATGTCCGCGCCCAACTGAGCATACGCAAGCCCGATTTCGTCGCCGAGGCCACTCTCAACCTCGCCGGCCGCACTATGCATGCCGACGCCGTCGCCCAGACCATGTATGCGGCGATCGATGTCCTGGCCGACAAGCTGGACCGACTGCTGTTGAAGCACAAGCAGAAGAAGATCGACGCGCAGCGCGTGCCGCGCGGCGAGAATGCCGATTAGCAGCATGCCAATGGACGGCGTGTGGGCCAGCCGCATACGGGTCGAGTGCATGTCGGCTGTTGCGCCAGCCGCGCCCTGCCGGCAAATTCCCTGACATGTCCCTGGCCGCTCAACTGGCGGACGTGCAGGCGTCCCTATTGAATGCGCTGGATCGCGACGCCGTGCTGGAAGCCGCCGCCGGGATGCTGGCCTGCCGTCAAGCAGGTGCGGAGGACCTGCGCCGCAGCCTGCAGGCCCGCGAACGGCTTGGCAGCACCGCCATCGGCCACGGCATCGCCATCCCGCATGGTCGTTCGCCTACCCTGGAAGCTCCGCGCGGCGCCTTGCTGCGGCTGCAGCCGGCGGTCGATTTCAATGCCGCCGACGGCCAGCACGTGGATCTGGTGTTCGCGATGGCCGTACCCGAGCATTACACTCACCAGCATCTGATGCTGCTGTCGGGACTGGCCGAACGCTTTTCCGACGAACGTTTCCGCGATGCCTTGCGCAACGCACCCGATGCACAGGCAATGCGCGCCGTGTTGCTTGACCAGACCTCGCCACTCGAAACCCTCGCATGACCACCAGCATCACCGCCCGTGAATTGTTCGACCAGCAGAAGGACAGGCTCGCATTGCGCTGGCTGGCGGGAATGAAGGGCGACCAGCGCATGCTGGAAGCCGTCGACACCATCGCCCGTCGTCCGTCGCTGGCGGGTTACCTCAACGCCATCTATCCAAACAAGGTGCAGATCCTCGGCAGCGAGGAATTGGCCTGGCTGGATTCACTGGACTCGCGGCAGCGCTGGGAAACCATCGAAAAGCTGATCCAGTACCGGCCACTGGCGCTGGTGGTCAGCAAGAACCAGCCCTGTCCGGAAGACTTGCGCGACGCGGCAGAGGAATCAGATACACCGTTGTGGACGTCGCCCAAGCGTGGCCACGAATTGCTCAACCACCTGTCGTATCACATGGCGCGCACGCTGGCCCCGCAGGTGACCCTGCATGGCGTGTTCATGGAAATCTATTCCATCGGCGTGCTGATCACCG
>JBDTPP010000220.1:0-3226 GCA_039932615.1 Pseudoxanthomonas sp. | reverse complement strand
CACAGCACGCTGCCGGCGTAGTCGAAGTAGTTGAGCTTGGCCTTGCCGAAACTGGGGTTGTAGATGCGGATCTGGAAATCCTTGTGCGCGCTGGCCAGCGCCCCGAGGATGCGCAGGTCGGGGATGGCGGACAGCTGGTCGATCAGCAGCCGCACCTGCACCCCACGCCGTGCCGCGGCCAGCAATTCGTCCAGCACCAGTCGCGCACTGTCATCGGTGTCGAAGATGTAGGTCTGCAAATCGATGCGTCTGCGCGCGCTGCGGATCAGGTTGATGCGCGCCAGCAGCGCATCCTGGCCACGGTCCAGGATCAGCGCATAGTGGCGTGGGGCCTGCGCGGTCGATTCGAACTGCGCGCGATCGCCCAGTTCGCGCAACGGCGATGCCTGGGCGCACGCATCGGCTGCACTGCAGTCGATGACCTGCGATCGCGCCGCCTGGGCGATAGACGCGGCGCGATTGCGCTGGGTATCGGACAGGCTGGCGCAGGCGCTGCAGACCAGGGCCAGCAACAACACCAGCCCACGCAAGAGCGGACTCAAGGCGCTGTCCCTGCCTTCAGCCGTGCACGCAGCACGAATACCACCCGGTCGCCGACCGCCATCATCCAGTCATCCATGTCGTAGTCGCTGCGCCGCACCGCTCCGGTCGCGACCACGTCGCAATCGACGGCCGGGTGCGCGCAGGTGGAGGGCGCCACCGTCAGGGTCTTCGGCCGGCTGATGCCGCGAATGCTGAGCTCGCCGGCCAGCGGCCCACCCTGCCTGAGCATTTCCGGGTCATAGGGCCGGGACACGAACGCCACCACCGGATAGCGGTCGGCTTCGAAGAATCTGGCGCTGCGGGTCCACTCGGTATAGCGGGGGTGGTCGATGATCTCGACCGACTGGGTGAACATGCGCAGGACCACCTGGTGGCGGCCGTCGGCCAGGTGCCTGACTTCGCCCTCGTAACGGGGGAACACACCTTCCAGTTTCAGGCCCCAGCGCGTGCGCAGCTCGAAACCAAAGCGCGATGCCGCTGGATCGAAGGTTTCGGCCCTGGCCGCCAACGCGGGCCACAGGCACAGCACGAGCAGACCGCACAATCCCCAGCATTTGCCGCCGGACATTGCGCGCGTCACGGCCACCAGAAGGCGGAAAGGGTGGCGATACCCGGTTCAATGGTCGCTTCCATCGGCAGCTTCAGTACCACCACTGACGAAGTCGGCATGCCGCGATAATCGCCCGACTGGCCACTGTGCATCAGCGCGGCCAGCCGTTCCAGGCCCGGGTTGTGGCCGACCAGCAACAGCCGCTCGGTCTCGCGGCTGCTGTCGACCAGTTCCGCCAGGATCCCGGGAGTGGCTTCGTAGATGGAATCTTCCAGGCGCTGTTCGACATAACCGATCGTGCCCAGCACCGCTTCCAGGGTTTCGCGGGCACGCCGCGCCGGCGAACACAGGATCCGGTCCGGGACCAGGCCCTGGGCGGCGAGCCAGCGACCAGCGGCTTCGGCTTCGGCCAGACCTTCAGCCGACAACGGACGGTCAAGGTCCGGCTCACCTGCGGCTGCAGGTTCGGCATGCGCATGGCGCAGCAGGATCAATTCACGCATGGCATCCCTTCTGTTTGCAGGCCCAATGCCGGGCTCAGGCTTTCTTGATCCATTTCAGCAATGGGTCCCAGTCGGCCTGATGGTCGCGGACCTGTGCAGAACGGTAGTCGAACAGGCTCCGGCCCAGGCCGGCCAAAACCACATAGGCCTGGGTGTCGCGCAATTGCGCCACCACCGGATAGGGCCAGGTCTTGAGCATTTCCACGGCCTGCTGGGAGGTGTTGGTCCACGGCTTGCTGCGGTTGACCACCAGGCCCACCGGCAACTTGCGCTTGTGCACGCGCGGGACCTTGGACAGGGAATTGAGGAAGCCGACCGTGGCTTCGATATCGAGCGCCGAAGGCAGCACCGGGACCACGATGGCGTCGACATGTTCGATGAAATGGGCGAGATCCTCGGCCATCGAGCCGGCCGGCGCATCGATCACCACGCGTTCGGCGTCCTCCGGCAGCGAGGTTTTCCAGACACGTTTGCTGCTGGCATCGATCGGCAGCACGGCGCTTTCCAGCTCGGCGCGTCGCTCGGCCCAGCGCGTAGAGGAGTGCTGGGGATCGGCATCCACCAATACCGTGCGCTTGCCCTCCAGGGCGAAATACGCGGCCAGGTTGGTGGCCAATGTGGTCTTGCCCGCGCCACCCTTGGAGCTGGCGACCAGAATCGTCTTCATGCGCACGCCTCGTTACCGGGGAAGGGGCAGGGTACACCGGGGAGCGGCGAGGAACGAGGGGTATGAACGAGAAGTGAGAGCCGGGTGGGGGGCGGTGACTGATGAGGGTGGGTTCTGTTCGAGTCATTGGCCGGGCCGGGGGAATTTACAATCCCCGTCACTCGTTCCTCGTTCCTCACCCCTCGTTCCTCGCTTCTCCCGCCCTTTGCTATCGTGCGCGCTGCCATCGACCCGGACTGATCGTGACCGAACTGCAGGACCTGACCGCACTGATCCGCGCCAACACTCCATTGATCGTGATCGAGACCCAGGACGAGACACGCATCGTCGAACTGTTCCGTCAGGCCCTTTCGCAGGTCTGGCGCGCGTTGTATCGCTGGTCGATCACCGAGGGCCTGCGCCGCATCGACATGGACCGCGAGGACGAGGCTGAAGGTCCGCCCGACGCCAGCGCCGCGCTGCAGGCGATGAAGCAGGCCGAACAGCGTGGCATCTACCTGCTGCTCGATTTCCACCCCTACCTTGGGTACGCCAGCAGCCAGCGCCAATTGCGCGACATCCTCCAGCGCCGGCATTGCCAGCCGCACGTCGTGGTCCTGGTCGGGGCCAAGGTCGAGCTGCCGCCGGAACTGGAAGCACTGGCGGTGCGCTTCAATCCGCGCCTGCCCGACGCCCATGCGCTGTTGAAGATGGTCCGCGAGGAAGCCACTGACTACGCCCGCGAGAACGGCGGCCGGCGGGTCGAGGCCGACGGCGAGGCCGTGCAGCAGATCGTGCGCAACCTGCAGGGCCTGGGCCTGACCGACGCGCGCCGCATCGCCCGACGGCTGATCTACGACGACGGCGCGCTCAGTGCCGCCGACCTGCCGCAACTTTCCAGATTGAAATTCGAACTGCTCAACCGCAGTGGCCACCTGCACTACGAATACGACACCGCGCGCTTCGCCGATGTCGCCGGCGCCG
>JBDTPP010000219.1:0-3255 GCA_039932615.1 Pseudoxanthomonas sp. | reverse complement strand
CGCGCTCGTTGGGTTCCAGGGTGAGGTCGACGTGTTCGAGGAGGAGCGGTCCGCCGATGCTGAAATCGACGCGCTGCAGTTGCATTAGGGACATGCGGCCATTGTACAGGCCCGCTTCCCCGGAGAGCCTGCCCGTCCTGGCGGCCTCTGCGCTGGATCAAATGGATCCGGGCAAGCCCGGATCGACAAAGAACGCCTATTGGTAAAGGTAGCGGACCACGTGGAAAAACACCGGCGCGGCGTAAACGACTGAATCCAGCCGGTCCAGGATGCCGCCGTGGCCTTCGATCATCTCGCCCCAGTCCTTGGCCCCCAGGCTGCGCTTGACTGCCGACAGGGCGAGTCCGCCCAGGAAACCGCAGACCACGATGAGCAGCGACAGTAGACCGGACTGCAGCGGTGTGAACGGCGTGATCCACCAGAGGGCCGCACCCACGCCGGCTGCCGACAGGCCGCCGCCGACCAGGCCTTCAACGGTTTTCGACGGGCTTACCAGCGCCGCCAGCAGATGCTTGCCGAACAGCTTGCCGAACACGTACTGCAACACGTCGCTCAGTTGCACCACCAGCAACAGGTAGAACAGCAGCAACAGGTTCTGGCCCTCGTAGCCGGGGATGCGCAGCAGCATCAGCGCCGGCGCGTGGCTCAGGCAGTACACGGTCAACATCAGGCCCCACTGGACCTTGGTGTTGCGTTCCAGGAAGTTCTCGGTGTCGCCCGACAGCGCCGACACGGCTGGCAACAGCAGGAAGCCGAACACCGGGATGCACATGACGAACAGGCCGTACCAGTCGGTGCCGATCAGCCAGTACTGCAAGGGGATCGCCACGTAGAAGCACAGGCACAGTGAGAGGTGATCTCCGCGCCGGGTAGGAGTAAGGGTGAGGAACTCGCGCAGCGCGAAGAAAGACAAGAGGGCGAACAGCACCAGCGTGGCGATCTTGCCCAGAAGGAAACACGCGGCCAGCACCGCGACCATCACCCACCAGGCCCGCACCCGTGCATTGAGGTTGTCGACCACTGGCCCGGGTTTGCGCTTGCCCAACACCCAGCCGATTACGCTGGCCAGCATCAGGATGCCGATCACGCCGGCGATCACCCACCAGAATTTCTGCGGTGCGAGGGCCAGCGCGGTCTGCAGGAAGTTGTCCAGCGACAGGATGCCGGAAGAGAAATCGTTGCTCATGCCAGCCCCACCACCGCTTCGCGCGCGCGCTGCAGGAAGTGGTCCTTCTCCTCGCCCTCGATGCGCGGCAGCATCGGACCGAAGCGTACGGTGCAGATCAGCGGCACAGGCAGCAGGCTACCCTTGGGCATGCTGCGGCGTGCGTTGTCCAGGTACACCGGAATCAGCTCCACCTCCGGAAAACGTTGTGCCAGGTGGAACAGGCCTGCCTTGAACGGAAGCGGCTGCGGCTCGCTGTTGCGGGTTCCTTCCGGAAACAGGATCAGCGAGCTCCTCTCGGCCAGTGCGTCGTACAGCGGCTGCAGCGGGTCACCTTCGCACTGCGCGCGGTTGCGTTCGATCAGCACGGCGTTGAAGCCGTTGCGCGCCACGAAGTTGCGGGCTCCGCTGCCCCAGTAGTCGCGTGCCGCGACCGGGCGGGTACGCCTGCGCAGGCGTGGTGGCAGCGCCGCCCACAGCGCGACCGTGTCCACGTGGCTGGAATGGTTGGCGAAATAGATGCGTTGCCGACCCGTCGGCCTGGAGCCTGCCCAGCGAGGATAGGCGCCGAGGAATAGTTGCACCAACAAGACAAGCAGGCGCGAGAACAAGGCGTCAGCCCTTCTGGTGCAGGAGGATGGCCATCGCACGGATGCGGGTGAAGCAGGTCAGCGCCGATCCGATGGCGATGAGTGCCGCTGCTCCCAGCAAGGTGTGGCGGGTTCCGTTCCAGTGCAGCTCTGCAGCACCGACCAGGCAGGCCACGGTCAGCACGGCCATCCGATGTGGCTTGGCCATGGGGCCACGGAAATCCTGGGCCAGTCCCGCGCTGCCACCGAACACGCGCACGTACGCGGTCAACGCCGCCAGCAGCGCACCCAGCCAACCCAGCCAGGGATGCAGGGCCGCGTAGCCCAGCGCGACGATCAGCAAGGAGTCGGCGATGCGATCGGGAAACTCGTTGTACAACGCGCCGGTGGCTGTCTGCTTGCCACCTTCGACTGCCACCATCCCATCCAGCAGGTTGCACAGCAGGCGCAACTGGACGCAGGCAGCGGCCAGCAGAAGTCCGGGGAGCGAAAATGCCCAGACCAGCGCCAGGGCTCCGACGCCTGCAAAGAAGATGCTGATGACCGAGATCTGGTTGGGCGTGATGGCGGACTGCGCGAGTGCCGTGCTCAGCGATTTCGCCCAGCCAGTCGCGCGCGCCGCGATCGGCCTGCGGTTGTCGATTTTCCCCATGGCCGCCATGGTAGTGCAGAACGGCAGGATGGGAAGGGCACTGCGGAAAAGCTGCGCGTGCCGTCACCAGTCGGTGGGTTTGTAATCCTTGAGGAACTGCCCCCACACATGCTCGCCGGTGTTGAGGCCGTGGATGATCGGGTCGACGATGCGCGCGGCGCCATCGACGATGTCCAGCGGTGGATGGAAGCGTTCCTGCACGGTCTTGCGCGCGGCCAGCTCCAGCGGATCCTCGTCGGTGACCCAGCCGGTGTCGACGCTGTTCATGTGGATGCCGTCGCCGTGGTAATCGGCCGCGGCGGTGCGGGTCATCATGTTCAGCGCGGCCTTGGCCATGTTGGTATGCGGATGGCGGGTGGTCTTGAAGTTGCGGTAGAACTGGCCCTCGACCGCCGACACGTTGACGATGTGCTTGTCGCGGGTCGGTTCCGTCCCGGTCGGCGTTCTCATCATCAGCGGCTTCAACCGCGCGTTGATCAGGAATGGCGCGATGGCATTGACCAGCTGCACTTCCAGCAACTCCACCGATGGCACCTCATCCATCTGCAGGCGCCAGGAATTGCGTCCACGCAGATCGACCTGCTGCAGGTCCTGGTCCAGGCGACCTTCGGGAAACAGGTGCTTCTGGCCCAGCAGTTCCTCGGCCAGCAGCGGCACCTGTGACAACTCGGCCGCGTGGGTGAGACCCGCCACTTCAGGCAAGCCCTGCTTGATCGCAAGCTGCATCGCCGACGCCTCCGCCAGCAGGTCGTGGCTGCGCAGGCCTTCGTAACTGCCCAGAAGTTTGCGCACGTGTTCGGGCGTATCGCGCAACGCGGCGGTTTCGGCTTCCATCATGTGCGCGTAGA
>JBDTPP010000218.1:0-3255 GCA_039932615.1 Pseudoxanthomonas sp. | reverse complement strand
TCCCGGCGGCGCCATGCCGCTGCCCATGCCGCGGTAGTTGGACTGGATCAGCGAGACCATCATGCCGTCGGCATCGGCGGTGGTCAGGTAAATAGTGTCGCCTTCATCGAGTTCCGCCGGCGTGCCCGGCTGCACTTCGCGCAAGGGCTTGTCGGTGGAAATCAACTTGCGCCGTGAATCCGCATACGTCTTCGAAATCAGTTTCGCGACCGGTGCAGGCTGGAACGCGGGATCGGCATACCAGCGCGCGCGATCGGCGAAGGCCAGCTTCTTGGCTTCGACGAACAGGTGCACGTGCTCGGCGCTGCCGAACGGAATTTTCGAGAAATCGTAGCCTTCCAGCACGTTGAGCATCTGCAGCGCGGCGATGCCCTGGCCATTCGGCGGCAGTTCCCACACGTCGTAGCCACGGTAACTGGTGCTGACCGGTTCGACCCATTCCCCGTGATGGGCGGCCAGGTCCTCATAACCAAGGAAGCCGCCATTGGCCTTGAAATACGCATCGATGGTGCGGGCGATGTCGCCCTTGTAGAACGCATCGCGGCCGCCGTCGGCGATCTTCTGCAGGGTGTCGGCGAGATTGGGGTTTTTCCACATTTCGCCGGTGCGCGGCGCGCGGCCGTCGATCGTGAACTGTTCCTTGAAGCCGGGATACGGCGACAGCTTGGGCACCGAGCGCGCCCAGTAATAGGCGATGGTCTCGGCCAGCGGGTGGCCTTCGCGCGCGTAGCGGATAGCCGGTGCCAGCACATCGGCCATCGGCGCCTTGCCGAAGCGATCGTGCAAAGCAAACCAGCCGTCCACTGCGCCCGGCACGCTGACCGGCAGGGGGCCCAGTGCCGGGATGTCGGTGAGGCCCTGCTTCTGGAAATATTCCAGCGTGAGCGACTTCGGCGAACGCCCGGAGCCGTTGTATCCGTAGAGTTTCTGCGTCTTCGGATCCCAGATGATGGCGAACAGGTCGCCGCCGACGCCACTGCCGGTCGGTTCCATCAGGCCGAGCGCCGCATCGGCGGCGATCGCCGCGTCGACCGCGCTGCCGCCGTTCTTCATTACCTCCAATGCGATCTGGGTGACCAGCGGATGCGAGGTCGCCGCCATCGCATGCGGGGCGATTACTTCCGAACGGGTGGCGAAATCGCGCCCGGTGATGCGGTCGGCGGCCACCGCCGGCAACGCAAGCAGCAGGACGGATCCCAGTATCAATCGACGCATCGTCGTTCTCCCAAGAATGGTTTCCACGCTGCGCCGGCAGGCGCACCGGTGCCGCGACCCGCTCAACTGCGCCGGAACCAGCCGGTGATACTGCAGCGGTCTTGCTTCGCCCACGGCGCCACCAGGCTGACCTGGTGCATCTGCGGCACGCGGAACAGGCTCAAGGAATTCCAGTGCGGGGTGAAGGTTTCCACCACGTTCTGGCTGTCATCGAGGAATTGCAGCAAGCCGCCCCAATCGGCCTGCCAGTCGTGGCTGAGGTTGATCACGTAGGCAAAGGCGCGATCCTCTTCGCCGGACTTGTCGTTGTGCATCTTCAGGAAATGACCGGGCCGATAGCGCGCGGCGATGGCACTGACCATGCGGATGGCGCTGTCGCCGGTCAGTTCGCGGGCGAATTCCAGGAATGGCGGACTATTGAGGAAATCCACGACCACGTGCAGCACCAGGCCCGGATCCAGCCCGTCGCGCCGGGCGTCGATCATGCGGTAGCGATCGAATACGAACTCGAAATCGTCGCGCGAGCGCTCATACAGGCACTGCAGAATTTGCTGGTGTCGCGCGCCATCCGCCGCGCCGGGTCCGTCCAGCTCGGGCGGCAGCGGTTTGTCAGTCCGGACCGCAGTCGTCCACGGAACCTCGTCGCGCAGGCAATCGTGCAGCCGCTGGGCGGAGGGTTCCTGCAGGAAACCCGGTATCTGCACCCGACCCTGGCTGAGCAGGCGTGCGCGATAAGGGCTGGTTTCCAGATCGTTATTGATCATCTTGCTGCGCGTATCGCCAGGGACAGGGTCGGGACCGGACTATTCATCCCGATTCTGTCACGCCACGGTGCCGCTAAGGCCAGGTCGGCGGATCCGCTTGCCAGGCAGCGAAAACTTCCGCCAGGCGCTTGCGTTCCGGATCGCTCCATCCCGGCAACAACGAGCTGAAATTTGCCGGGTCGCCCCACAGGTTGGGCTCCGTGCGCACGGAGGCCGCATACCACTGCACGGCTTCGGCCTTGCGATCCAGGTCCCACAGGACCAGGGCCAGGGTCGGCGGCACCCACGAGGGCGAACCGAAGCCCCTGGCCAGTTCGGCCCATTGCTCAAGGGCCGCCTGTTTCTGGCCCAGGCGGTACAGGTCCCAACCATAGTTCCAGCGCACCGCACGCCCGAGAGTGCCGCGGCCTTCGGTTGTGGCCACGGCTTCCCGGTACAGCTTTTCACCCAGCTCGGTCCGGTTTTCGCTCATCGCCACATGGGCAAGCTGGGCGGTGGCCTCGGTGCGGTTACGGCCGCGTTCGATCTGCTTCACCAGCTGTTCGGCCAGGGGCTCGCCCTCGCCTTCGACGGCGACGATCAGCCGTGCGGTTTTGCGATCTTCATCAAAATAGAATTCTGCGGGTTTGGTCAGCGTCTGTGCCTGTGCGGCAAACGCAGCCAGCGCCAAGGCGGCGGCCCCAGCCCATCTTTGAAAAATCATGCGTGTTCCCCCTGAACTGCAACTTCGTTTCCGGGGACATCGTAACCGCTGCAGCGCACAAATATCGAGTGCCCGGGGCCAGAAAATATCCCGCTGGTACAATTTCGCACCTTCACGTCTGGCATTCGCCGGGCGTCGCCAGCCGTCGAACTCCCCCGGGCCAGCCATGACCAGCACCGCCGAACTGACTTCCCCCTCGTCCGCCAACAGCCCCCAGATTGGCGTGCTGGACAACGATTACTCGCTTGAGCACAAGTACACCCGTACCGACGGGCGCATCTACCTGAGCGGAGTCCAGGCCCTGGTCCGGCTGCCGTTGATGCAGCGGCTGCGCGACCAGGCGGCAGGCCTGGACACGGCGGGCTTCATCAGCGGCTATCGCGGCTCGCCACTGGGCGGGTTTGACCTGGAGCTGTGGCGGGCCAAGCAGCACCTGGCCGAGGCGAAGGTGAAATTCATCCCCGGCTTGAATGAGGACCTGGGCGCGACCATGGTCTGGGGCACCCAGCAGACCAACCTGTTCCCCGGGGCCAAGGTCGAAGGCGTGTATTCGATGTGGTACGGCAAGGGCCC
>JBDTPP010000217.1:0-3332 GCA_039932615.1 Pseudoxanthomonas sp. | reverse complement strand
CTGGGCGACTCGTGCCAGCTACGGTCGAACACGGTAGGTTGCGCATCCACCGGATTGCGGAATTTGTAGAGGTCGACAGTCTCGGGCGGTGGCGCGGTCACCTGGATCGTTTCCAGCGTGGTGGTGTTGTCTTCCGCAGACGCAGATTCTTCGCTGGTGCCTTCCTGCGCGATTGCACTGGGTACCAAGCCCGATAGCAGGGCGAACAACAGGATGCGCATGCTTCCTCAGTCGCCGTCGTAAATCCTGATCGGTTTGACCACGCCGAAGCGTTCCTTCTGCGGCTTGCCCTTCAGTGGCGGGAACTCGATCGCCGAGGCGGGCACCTGCGTGTCCGGCAGGCGATCCAGCAGGTCGCGGATCAGACTCAGGCGGCCGCGCTTCTGGTCGTTGAAATCGACCAGCGTCCACGGTGCGTCTTCGGTATGCGTGGCCTTGAGCATGGCTTCGCGCGCGCGGGTGTAGTCGGCGTATTTTTCCCGCGCCTGCACGTCGATCGACGACAGTTTCCATTTCTTCAGCGGATCATGCAGGCGTTCGGCGAAACGTTCTTCCTGTTCGGCCTGGTCCACGGTCAGCCAATACTTGAACAGCAGGATGCCGTCGTCGGTGAGCAGCTTCTCGAACACCGGCGCCTGCTGCAGGAAGGCTTTGTATTGGGCATCGCTGCAGAAGCCCATGACCTTCTCGACCCCGGCGCGGTTGTACCAGCTGCGATCCATCAGCAGGATCTCGCCCGCAGCCGGCAGGTACGGCACGTAGCGCTGGAAATACCATTGCGTGCTCTCGCGCTCGCCAGGCTTGGACAAGGCCAGTACATGGCACTGGCGCGGGTTGAGGTGTTCAGAAATCGCATTGATCACGCCGCCCTTGCCGGCGGTGTCGCGGCCTTCGACCACCACCACCACGCGCTTGCCGGTGTGCTGCAGCCAGCGAGACATCGCTACCAGCTCCAGTTGCAATGGCTCCAGCAGTTTTTCGTATTCCTTGCGCTTGAGATTTTTCATTCGTCGATCTCGCCTGATGTAGCCGAGCTTGCTCGGCAGCTTTTATAGAGGGTGAAGACGCCCCGGAACAGCAGCCGAGCAAGCTCGGCTCTACTGGCGCTTCGCCTTTTTGCGGCCGGCGGGGTCGGCCATGCTCCGCGCCACTTCCAGCAATGCGCCCTGCTGGCGCGTGTTGAGCGTGCGATAGGCCGCGAGCAGGTCGTGTTCGCCGCGGGTCCGGGCCGGGTCCAGGGTGCTGGCCAGTTCCGACAACAGGGCCCCGGCGGGAACACCGAAGGTGCGCGCCAGGTCATCGATCTGGTCCTTGCCCGGCATCTTGTCGCCGCTCAGCCAGGATTTGACCGTGGCAACGCCGGCACGCGGGATCGCGGTGGCGATGTCGGTGGCGGTCAGGCCGCTGGCGCGGGCCAGGAGGCGCAGGGTGGTATGCAGTGACATTGCGCTTACTCCTTCAGGCGGGGGCGCAGGGTGGCGAGGTTGCAGGGCCGGGTGCGCGCGTCGAGTTGCGCACGGATGATTTTTTCCCAGCCGGTGCGGCAGGCCGAGGTGGAACCGGGCAGGCAGAACAGGAAGGTGCCGTTGGCCAGGCCGGCGAACGCACGCGACTGCAGTGATGAGGTACCGATCTCGTCGAAGCTGGTCGCGCGGAACAGTTCGCCGAAACCGGGCATTTCCTTGTCCAGCAAGGGGAGCAGGGCCTCGGGGGTGGAATCGCGGCCGGTGAAGCCGGTTCCGCCGGTGACCAGCACCCCATCGACGTTCGCATCGGCAATCCATTTGGAAATAAGGGCGCGGAGTTGGTAGCGGTCGTCGTGCAGGATCGCGCGTTCGGCGAGGTTGTGGCCCTCCTGCTGAAGGGCGGCAACCAGGTAGTCGCCGGACTTGTCGTCGGCTGGCGTGCGCGTATCCGAAACGGTCAGTACGCAGAGGTGCAACGGGATGAAGTCGGGGCTGGCGGTCATGCCGTGAAGCCTAACCCATGGCAGACCTGGGCAAGTAATCGGCCATGTCGCCGGAAACGCGGTTCGAAGGGCCTGGAAACCTGACGCTCGAGGTTGGGGAACTCGACCCGTCAGGTACGGGAACCCGACGCTTGAAGTTGGGCAGCTCGGCCCGTCAGGTACAGGAGCCTGACGCTTGAGGTTGGGGAGCTCGACACGTCAGGTGCAGGAGCCTGACGCTTGAGGTTGGGGAGCTCGACACGTCAGGTGCAGGAGCATCACGCTTGAGGCTGGGGAGCTCGACCCGTCAGGCACAAGAGCCTGACGCTCAAGGCTGGGGAGCATTACCCGCCGATCTGACTCGCTTTGGGTTGCTCATCCAGTGGAAGGTGAAAACGTTGACGGAGGCTTCCTTGCGGACTTGTTAGGCCCGGAACCAGAATTGCAAAGCCGCCATTGTGCCAACCGTCAACGCCTGCGCGAGGAACACTACGCTCAGATCTCGACGTGCCACACACGCTGAGATTGCGGCTGCGGGTAGTGAAATGGCCAAGATTGCGATAGGGCCAGCGACTAAACCTTGCGCGTCTTGGTTTCGACCACCTACAGCAATGCTTGCCAAAGCAACAAGCACAAATGCTGCGCAGAACGCCAGTAGAAGCCGAGCCGGATAAGTGCGTGAAATGGTGGTCTTGGACTTCACTGGTTCAACCGCTCAAGTGTCGGTCTGGGCCTGACTACGCTGTCAGCGACAAACGGAATCGCAACGTGCCTTCATACGGCTCCCAGCCCATATGCCGGTACAGCGCTTGGGCACTGCGGTTGTCGGGGTCGGTTTCCAGTTCCAGTCGGATTGCGCCGTCGGCGCGGGCGAAGTCGGTGGCGGCGTGTATCAATGCGCGGGCTACGCCGAGGCGGCGTGCGGCGATATCGACGTACAGATCGTTCAACACGAATGCGCGTCCCGCGCGCACCGATGAGAATGATGGGAACAACTGGGTGAAGCCGACGACCTTGTCGGCCACTTCGGCGAGGAAGATCACCGACTCGTCGCGTTGCAGGCGCTCGCCGATGAAGCGCTGCGCCAACGCGGGATCGGACGGCTGCTGGTAGAACATCCGGTAGTGATCGAACAATCGTGCGATGGCGTGCACATCGTCGACGGTCGCGCGGCGGATGGTCGAATTCATGCGGCCTCCGTGAGTCTTGCGAGCTCGTCGGCCTGGTGCTCGCGCGCGAGGCGTTCCACCAGTTCGTCCAGGTTGCCCTGGAGGATGTTGGGCAGGTCGTACAGGGTCAGGCCTTCCACGCGGTGGTCGGTGATGCGGCCCTGCGGGAAATTGTAGGTGCGGATGCGCTGGCTGCGGTCGCCGCTGCCGACCTG
>JBDTPP010000216.1:0-3409 GCA_039932615.1 Pseudoxanthomonas sp. | reverse complement strand
CCGCGGAATCGTAGTCCACCCACAGCACGCGCCCCGCGTCGATCGACGGACCGAACCCGCCCACGAAACGACCCGCAGGCGTCGTGCGATCCCGGCCCGGAATCTCGCGAAGCGCGAGGCCGGCGATGCCGGGAGCCGCATGATCGCCCTTCGCCGACCCAAACAGCGCAGGGGCCGCGCCGCGAAGCCGGCCGTCGCCGCCGAACACCAGGACCTGTGCTGCCGCCTTGTCCATGACCGCGAACGGATAGCCATCGCTGTCCTTGGCGGCGACAATCCAGCCCGCGAGCTCGATCACCGTGCCGGACACCTGCTGGCCTGGCGGAAGCTGGTCGACGGCAGCGACCGGTTGCTCGGCGGCATCCTTGGCGCTGGCCACGCCGAGGCTGGCGAACGCCAGCGCGAGCGCGAGCGCACCAGAGACGGTTCGGATCGCCAGGCGTGTGTACGTAGGGATGGGGTGATTCCTTGGAACGAAGACTGGTTGAAGATAAAAACCGGTGACCCGCAAAGGCCACCGGTTCACGATTCAGGCCGTTCGTCGCGAATGGTGCAAAAGCGACTAACCGCGCGGCACGCGTCGCGGCGCCGTTTCAAGCTTCTGCACGCGGCTTTCCATTGTATCCAGGCGTTGGTTGGCCTGCTGCGCGGACTGATTGGCGGCTTCGGCACTCTGGGCCGCGCTCTGCACCTTGGTGTCGATCTGATCGAGGCGTGTGTTGACGCGTGCAAAGTCGTCCTTATAGGTGGCGCAGCTGGCAAGGCCCGCAGTTGCGACGATCGCCACGACGAGCGTACGCGCCATCACCAGATGTTGTTTGGTCAGAAACATTCCACTTCTCCTTCGGCTGGGGTCCCGGGACTATAGACGCCTTTTTGCCGGCGTCATGAAGCGCCTTAAGCTCACGTTGGGACACGTAGACGAGTTGTTAACGTGTGGCCACCGGTTTGCCAAACCGGTCACAAAAATGGCGCAGGCTCATCTCTGGACTAGAAGAAAAATGGACCCGACCCTCTTTTCTTCCTTCCGATAGTCCTATGCAGTTCGAGTGAGTCGACTCAACCCGCCCTAAGCGCGTTGAGTCGATACCTCGGGCGTCGGGGCATGTTTGCCTGCGGCGATCCAGCGGCTGGCCGCATCGCCCATCAGGGCCACGCCGACCAGAGCGAAGATCCATAGCGTGGCTTCACGTGCGCCGCGCCGCAGACGCCCGCGCCAGCGGGCGAAGCGTTCGTCGGTGCGATGCCCCAGCAGTGCATGCAGGGCAAGCAGCAGCAATGGCGGCGCGATGAAGATCAGGTTGTAAGCCAGCAGCAACGGCAGCCACTGCGTGGGCCCAAGTCCGGCACCGATCATCAGGGCGATGGTGGCGAAGTAAGGCAGTGCGGTCACCAGTTCGGCGGCAGTCACCGCCATGCCGAGTACGAAGAAGCCCAGCCCTTTTCCGGTGGCCGGCAAGTCGGGTTCGCGCGCCGCGTGCGCAGTGGACGGCGCAAAGATGGCGTACACCAGCAATGCGGCGCCCAGCAGGCCCTGCACGGCCACGACAACCGGATGGTCCAGCGCCTGGCTCAGGCGCTCGCCCAGCGCGGTGAAGCCCAGCATCATCGCGATACCCAACGCCAGGTAGCTCGCCAATATGCCGGCCACGTAGGCCAACAGGCGCGGCGCGGGCTGCGGGCGGGAAAGCAACCACAACGCCACGACCAGGGCGGAGGGATTCAGGCTGTCCAGCAAGGCCAGCAGCAACAGACTCGGCAGCAGGGTTTCCATTCGAGAAGGTTATCGAGGGGTGTCGCAGGTTACCGCAGCCGCGTCATAGGCGTTACGGGAGAAATGGGAAGCAGGCAGCTAAGTGTTTTGATTGCCTCCGTCCCCTTCTAGTTGCCGGCGGGAATGGAGCGCGAGAAGTGACTCTTGATGTGACGCCAGCGGGTTCCGTTGTCGTCGTCGCCATCGGGCAGGCGCCAGACGCAATGCAGGTGGTCGGGCAGGATCACCCATGCGAGCAAGGCATATGGCCTGGCGGCCTGGGCGTCATGGAACGACTCTCGCAAGGAGTCGATATGGTCAATCAGTAGCGTTCGCCTGCGTTCCAGCAGGTTCACGGTGAAGAAGTAGCTGCCCCCCGGCACCCGGACGCGTCGATAGTTGGGCATGCAGAAAAAATCGCCCACCACCCAGGCATCCCGCTATCGGCGGATGCCGTCCTTCAAAGTCGGAATATTCCGAATCGCGTCGCCCATCCAGGCACTGCCGCGCGCCACGGAAGGCGGGTCAAGACCCGCACTACGCAGAAAAACGGGGTCGGAGTGCCTTCCTTGGAGAAGAAACTTGAAAGGCACTCTGGCCCCGTTTTTCGCTTTCCGGAATGTCGCCCGATCCACGGGGTCTAGCGCGGAGGCGGAACCGAGATGCCGGCTTCCGTCTGCAACACCGGCTTCATGCTCCCGTCCGGGTTGTATTGCAGGTGCTCGACCATGACCGCGCGCCTGCCGATGGAGCCGTTCTGGTCGCCGATGGCGAGCGCGGCATTGTGCAGGAACAGGTACCAGTTGCCCTTGAACTGGACGATGCCGGGATGGATGGTGAAACTGTACTTGCCCGAGCCGGTCAATTCGCCGCGGTAGGTCCACGGACCCTGGATCGAGGGCGCCGTGGCGTAGGAAACCTTCTCGTCACGGTGCGTGGAGCGGTCAAGCGAAGCGTAGGTCAGGTAGTACAACGCTCCGCGCTTGTGCAGCCAGGGTCCTTCCTCGAAGTGCGGCGGGGTTATCTCGGTGATCGGGCCGTCGATCTCGATCATGTTGGGCTTGAGCCTGGCGATATAGCACTGGCGATTGCCCCACGCGATCCAGGTGGTGCCGTCATCATCGGTGAACACCGTCGGGTCGATGTCTTCCCAACTGTGCGTGCCCTTGGGTGTCATCTGGTTGGTGATGAGCGCCGAGCCTTTCGCATCTGCGAACGGGCCGATGGGGGTGTCCGATACCGCAACTGCAATCGCCTTGCCCGGATGGGTATCGTCGTGCTCGACAGCGGCATAGAACCAGAACCTGCCGTTCTTCTCGATGGCCTGCGAGGCCCAGGCGTCGGCCTTGGCCCATTTGAAATCGGTCGCCTTCAGGATCGGGCCGTGGTCGACCCAGGTCGCCATGTCGGTGGTCGAATAGACGACCCATTCGCGCATGTTGAACATCTCGTCGCGCTGGGCTTCGTCGTGGCCGACGTAGAGGTAGAGCCGCTCGCCCACAACGAGCGGGGCGGGATCGGCGGTGAACCGGTCGTGGAAGAGTGGATTTGCCCGGGGCGTGGCAGTCGATTGCGCCTGCCCGGCCACGGGCAGGACCAATGCTGGCAGGACTGCCAACATGAGCAACGCGAACCCTCTGCGGCGGTTTACCATCG
>JBDTPP010000215.1:0-3410 GCA_039932615.1 Pseudoxanthomonas sp. | reverse complement strand
GTGTGGCAAGTGACCCATGAACGGCTAGCTCAAGAGACCAAGGACGAAGGACCTTGTTGGGCGCAAGGACCGCATGCAATGACCCGATGTTACGTGGCCACCGCTTCGCGCGGGCTTTGCGAAAGGGCGCTCCAGCTGGAAATGAACCTGATCACTTTCGGCTTCACCAACAATCAGAATTGTGACCGGCCCACGGCCGCACTTCCGTTTGCAGTAGACCATGCCCTTGCACTCCCTCCTGCTCGCCGCCGCCCTTTCCTCCTCCGTGACCGGTTCGCCTGTGGGCAACGATGCGGAGGACGCCTCTCTTGGCAAACTCGCAACGTGCCAGGACTCCTGGTTCGACTGGAAAGACGACGACCGGCGCATGGGCCAATACATCGACCGGTTCAAAACAAACTACACGCGCCTCGAGGAAGAGCCGGCGTTCCTGCCGAAAGTCCCCCGCGAGGTGCTAGGATTTCCGCTCATCAAGGTCTATCCGCAGTCAGTCGGCATGGGCGTCGGCTTCTCGCTGCAGCTGGGCGGACAGTTCGCGAAAATCCGCAGTCAAGTCCAGAACAGGCTGGGCAGGCCACTCGAATGTTCCAGCAGTGACGGTATGACTTCGTGCGAGGCAGGACTCGGCGAGAACAAGACCGTCACCCTGACTGTATTCGGCGACGGCGCCGAGGCCGCCAACCTGCTGGGCTGCTATTACTACTACGAAAAATAGCGGCGACCCAGGCGTGGCAAGTCCCCGCGCCTCGACCGGTGGGCAGGTATTGACCCGACCTCCAGTAATTCCGATATCAACGAACCGTCATACGCGTATTGCCGGAATCAAGGCGCTTCCACCGAGTAGATCGTGGCCTGGCGGATGGCCAGCTTCCATGGACCGCACTCGTCGGTCCAGACCTCGGTGGTGCGCCGCTTGAGCGCGTGTCCCGCAAACTTTGCCTTTCCCACCGGGGTCAGGCTTTCTTCGCCCATCAGCACCACATCGTGGGCACCGCGGGTCGCTGCGTACTCGATGGATCGTTCCAGGCTGGTGTAGTCGATCAAGCCAGTGGCCAGGTTCGACACCGCGTCCTGCTTGCGTGCGATCTTGTTGAACGGGTTGTTGACCACCGCATCCTCGGTAAAGGTATCGGCAAACACGACCTTGTCGTGACCGAGGATTGCCGCATCGAATCGTTTCGAAGCCTCCAGGACGGCGGCGATGCGCGGATCCTTTGCGGCCTCGGCTACCGCCGGGTTTGCGGCATGCCACGATGCCTGGGCAGGCGATGCGGCAAGCATGAGAACGGCAAGCGGTAACGCAGCAAGAACGCGCATGGGGGCAACCCAGTCAGCCAACGATGGGCCACCGCAGTGGCAACCCGATACTGCAGCCAACGCCAGTCCGCGCACGGTGCGGCCATGCTGGCGTCGCGGCTGGCCTGCATTGCGCCGCCGCTACCCCGATTGCGCGCCGTGTGTGGCGCACGCTACTTCCAGGTCGAGTCGGCCAGGTCTTCGTCCAATGCTTTTCCCGGCGCGCACCGATCGGAATGGTAGGCAGCCTGCATTCCGCCAATCCTGCCGCGGTCCTGGTACTGGGATTGGTAATAGAGCATGCCGCTTTGCCTGGCGACGCTGTCCGGTTCGATCCCCAGCAGCCTGGCGGCGCGGTAGTGGCGCTGGATCGCCTGGCATTCGGTGGCTGCCTCGTTGAGCTCGCCGCGGATGTGCATGGCTTCATGCACAAACAGGTTGAGGCTGGCAATGCCCTGGCCATCCATTTTTTCCGGGTGGCGCAGGTAGTCCATCAGCACGCCGCACCAGGGCTTCTGCAATACGATCTGGCCGCTGAGTGGATTGGCGTGCCCCGCCGCCAGCGAGTTGGGATCAAACAAGGTGTCGAACAGGGTATTGCAATGCACGCTTGCCCGGTCCGACCCCGAGAGGATTCTTGCCTTGCCGGTCAGGAATCGCTCGAACTGCCAATAGCGCAGCGGCGTGTACGCGAACGCGGCGGCGATCAGCAGCGACATCAGCACATAGGCCTTGAATATCCTGTGTGGTTGGCTGAAACCCTTCTTCGCCACGAACCCGTGATAGATCTCGCGCAGCGCAAGCCACAGGAAAAAACCCGCCATTGCCCACCACAGCACTATCGGTTACCTGCCCTGCAAACGCCGGCGCGTGACTTCTCCAATGCCTCTCCCCTGTCGAAAACCAGCCCGATTGATCCTGCTATCGCGAGCACCCGCTCACCTGGCGCGGGCTCAAGCCCCTGCATGAAGCCCATGCAAAGCATCCTGCGGCCAACCCCATGAAAGCCTTGCCATGGGGCGGGCTCCAGCCCACCAGGTGAAGTCCGGCAACGCGGCCCGCGAAGACCGCGCCGCGTTACGGCTTTTCGATCTTCAGCAGTTCTATTTCGAACACCAGCGTGCTGTTTGGCGGGATCGGGCCGCCCGGCGTGCCGGCTTCGCCGTAGCCCAGCTTGGCCGGAATCCACAGCTTGTACTTGCTGCCCACGGGCATCAGCTGCAGCGCCTCGCTCCAGCCCGGCACCACCGAACCCAGTACGAACTGCGCAGGTTCGTTGCGCTTGTACGAATTGTCGAACACGGTGCCGTCGAGCAAGGTCCCGGCGTAGTTCACGCTGACCCGGTCTTCCATTTTCGGCTTCGGTCCCGTGCCCAGGGCTATGACCTGGTATTGCAGGCCCGAGGCGGTCGTGACCACGCCGGGCTTCTTGGCGTTGCCAGCCAGGAAGCTCGTCTCCAGCGCCAGGTTCTTCTTGCCTTTCACTTCCATCTCGGCCTGGCTCTTGGCCATTGCTTCCTGCTGCTTGGCATGCATTTTCGCCGAGAAGGTCTGCACCACCTGCGCCGCCTGCTCTTCATTCAGAAGAGGCTTGCGGTCATTGACCACGTCGTCCAGCGCACGCTTGAGCGTTGCCAGGTCGACCTCTTCCTTCATCGGCTTGAGCGACTTGCCGATGTCCATGCCGATCATGTAGCTGACCTGCTCCTTCTCGGTCGCCAGTCCGGGAATCTTCCCGGCCGCGTCCTGCTTGGCGACTTCGGTACCGGCTTCGGTGCCTGGCGCTTTCTTGTCGGGCGCATTGCAGGCGGCGAGCACCAGGGCGCACGAGGCCGCGGCTATGGTGAGGGTCAGGGGGCGCGAAAACTTCATCAAAAAAAGCTCCAGGGATGGGCAAAGGGGTGAATGGTGGACCGGGCAAGCCGGCGCCGGCTACCCGGGGGTGGGTAAAACCGGATATAGCGGCCCCGACAGGCGGGGCTCAAGCGCGCGACATGATGTGCGACTTACCTGGTCTGCGGGTTAAACGAGGGGATTGGCGTTCAGCGCTAGCCGGTAGGCGCACGGGGTCCGCGAGCCGGCGTGCCGACTGAAAAGGTAGGCGTGCGGGGTTC
>JBDTPP010000214.1:0-3516 GCA_039932615.1 Pseudoxanthomonas sp. | reverse complement strand
GCCGGAGCGCGCTCCAGCCATGCCACGGTGTTGTCCGCGTCGCCACGCAACGCGTAGGCCTGCGCAAGCTTGGAGGGGCTGGTTTTCGCCCAGACCCTGTCGGCGATGACCTTCGCCAGCGCGGCGTCCGCCGCCGCGCGATCCGGGGAAATCTGCATGGCAATGGCCAGGTTCATTTCCCGCCACGGTGAAGGCTGGTTGCGGGCGACGTCCAGCGCGGTCGTCAAGTCGCCGCGCACGATGGCGACATAGAGCTGGGCGGACATGAATAATCTCGGCGGCGGCAGGCCTTCTGCGATGCCGAGGTACTTCTGCGCCTCGTCCAGCCGGCCGGCATCCAGCAGCAGCCTCGCGTATTGGAAATCGTTGACGGTGTACAGCGGCTCGATCGAAAGCAGGCGCTCCCTCAACCGGATTGCTTCGCCCATCCTTCCGATGCCGGTCAGGGTATAGCCGCAGCCATTGAGGACCGTGCCATCGTCCGGTGCCAGCTGCACGGCACGACGGCATTCGGCCAACGCCCCCCGCGCATCGAATTCATAGAAGAACAGATAGGCGCGGGCCGCGTGGGCCGCGCCCAGCTCCGGCGCCAGCTGCAGCGCCTTGTCCGCCGCGATGTGCGCGATGCGCATGTGTTCGCCGGCCAGCGCGGGGACCTCGTCCAAAAATGTGGCGGTGGTACTCCACGATCCCGACAGGTGCGCCCACGCCACCGCATAGTCGGGGTCGAGTTGCACGGCCTTGTTCATGTATCCGGCGGCCTGTGGGAAATCCTCATCGTGCCAATACTGCAAGCCTTGCAGATAGGCGCTGTAGGCCTCGAGGTTGCCGCTGGGCGGGCGATCGTCCTGCTTCGCCGCGGCCTCGGGCGACAGTAGCTTCACCCGCAAGGCGCCGGCAACGGCTTGTGCGATCTGGTCCTGCAGTGCGAACAGGTCTTTGTACGGCCGGTCGTAGTGTTCCGCCCAGAGCGTGCTGCCATCGGCGGCCTTGGTGAGTGAGGCGTTGATGCGCACGACATCACCCGCGTGCTGCACGCTGCCGCTGAGCAAATACGACACCCCCAGCTTGCGGCCGATGGTCCGGCTGTCGTCCTTGCTGTCGCGTAACTGGAAGGCGGAGGTGCGACCGATCACCTTCAGTCCGTCGAAGTGGGACAGCGTGTTGATCAGGCTTTCCGACAAGCCGTCGGAAAAGTATTGCTGTTCCTTGTCGTTGCTGGCGTTGGCCAGCGGCAGGACCGCGATGCTGCGCTCCATCGCGGGCACGTCCGCCGCCACCTTCGCGGCTGGCGCAGGTGAGCTGCGCGGCCACCCTGTCCAGCCGGCGAACGCGAGCAGCGCCAGCAGCGGCAGCGACCACAAGGCGACGCGGCGATGGATGCGCAATCGCCCGCTGGTGCGAGACATCGGCGCCTGCGCCGGAATCGCGGCAGGCACCGGAATCGCGGCAGGCACCGGAATCGCGGCAGGCACCGGATCGCGTGCGAGGCCCGGGGTCGCAGCGGCCGCTGCTTCGGGCGTGGCCTCGGGCAGGTCGAATCGATAGCCGACCCCGTGCAACGTGCGCAGGTAGTGCGGCACGTTCGCTTGTTCTCCCAGGGCATGGCGAAGCAGGGTCATCACCCGGTTGAGCACGCCCGGGGTGACGTGGCGATGCCCCCAGACCGCATCCAGGATTTCATCGCGGGTGAATACCTGGCCGGGCGCGCTTATCAGCAGGGCCAGCACCGCAAACGCCTTTGGCTCGAGTGGTTGCTCGATGCCGCCGCGCAGCAAGCGCCGGCCAGCGAGATCGAGCGCCACGTCATCGAAGGCAATGAGCGAAACCGATTCCGACATCGGGGGAGGCCTGCAATCCGGGTGCACCCAGAAGCATACGCACAAAGCCTTCGAGGGCGGCCTAAGGATTCCCCAAGCTTTCCCAAGGCAAGCCTCAGCGCGGCCTGCGGGATTCCTCAAGACCTGCGGCGGTGCCCCGCGGGACGCTGGCCGCACCGGACGAACCCGGCCACCACCCCCTTCGAGGAGATCGACATGAACAGCAATCGCATGCGTATCGTGGTTTTCGTGCTTGCTGCCGCCGCCACGGCGCCCGTATTCGCACAGGACCCGGCCACCCTGCCCGTCGTGCAGGCCCACGCCATCTTGCAGGCGTTTGATTGCGATGCGCGCACCCTGCCCAGCCAGCGCCTGGTCGGTGCATGGACCGGCCAGAACAACTTCGCCCAGGTCTATGCCACGCGCGAGCGGCTGATGTCGGAAGTTGGCCGCGCCTGCCAACGGCCCGGCGTCGAGCAGGTGAACCTGGTCGTGGAACGCCAACCGGCCCGCGACAACGTGCCCGCACGCATGGTCGCCGTGATCAAACCGCGCAAGTGATGCCGCACAACCAGGCAGCCGGTGTCGCATCGACGCCTGTCGTCACCGCAGCCGGAAGAATGCGCTCGATCACAGTCAACAGCGTAGTGCGCTGACCACCCGACTGCGCCTCACCTGCACGCGCCAGGACGTCGCCGGAGAACCGATCCCTTGTTCGTCGTTCTCAACCACGGATTTCAACCAATGATTTCAACCACGGAGTAACGCAAATGAACCGTACCCGCCAATACCGCAAGAGCCTGGCCATCGCGATCCTCGCCAGCTGCGCAGGAACCCCCGCAGCCTTCGCCGGCAATCACGCCGGTCCCGGTTTCGGCCCCTGGGGCGACCCGCAATACGTCGTGGCCATCAACACCACTGCCGCTGCCGAAGGCTGCCCGATCGAATCGCCGGACGGCCGCGAGCTCTACATGGCCTCCAACCGCAGCGCGCCCGGCGCGCAGGGCAAGCTCGACATCTATCGTTCGTTCCGCAACCGCAACGGCCACGACTGGACGCAACCCGAAAACCTCGGCGCACCCGTGAATTCGCCCGAGTTCGATTACTGCCCCACGCCACTGCCGGGGCATTGGTTGCTGTTCATCAGCTCGCACGCCGAGGCCGACGACTGCTATCCGGGCAATACGCCTCCCCCGGCCCCACCCGGAGGCCCGGCGCCCGGCGACATCTACTTGAGCATTGAATTCCCGCGCGGCAAATGGCTGCGGCCGCTGCACCTGGGCTGCTATCCAAACGGTCCGAGCACGGCGGCGGCCGAGTTCAGTCCGTCGCTGCTGTCCGCCCCGGGGGAGACCTACCTGTTTTTCTCCAGCAACGGCTATCCGGACAGCCAGGGCCAGGACATCTACGTGAGCCGGATACTCCGCGACGGCACGGTGACGCCCGGCCAGCGCGTCGCCGAACTCAGCACGGCAGCGGACGACCGCATGCCGAACGTGCGTCGCGATGGCCTGGAAATCGTGTTCAGCTCCAACCGCGCGGGCGCCACGCCGTTCGACCAGGACATCTACGTCGCTACCCGCAAAAACATCCATTCGCCGTGGTCGGCGCCGGAGCGGATCGAGAATCCATTCGTCAACACGCCCGGCTCCGAAACCCGGGCAACGCTGTCGGGCGACGGCACGCGGCTCTACTT
>JBDTPP010000213.1:0-3672 GCA_039932615.1 Pseudoxanthomonas sp. | reverse complement strand
GGATGATGGTGGTGCCGGCGGCGTTGATTTCCTTCAGCGTCTTCCACATGCCGCGACGGATCTCGATGTCCACGCCCGCGGTGGGCTCGTCCAGGATCAGCAGCCGGGGCCGGGTCATCATGGCGCGGGCGATCATCAGCCGGCGCTTCATGCCGCCGGACAGGGTCCGCGACATGCTGTCGGCCTTGTCCCACAGTTGCGCGCGTTTCAGTTCCTCTTCGGCGCGGACCAGGGCCTCGGCGCGGGGCAGGCCGTAGAAACCCGCGTAGTTGACCAGGATGTCGCGCGGCTTTTCGAACATGTTGAAGTTCAGTTCCTGCGGGACCAGCCCGAGCAGGCGCATGGCCGCCTCGCGGTCCCTGGACAGGTTCACCCCGAACACTTCCACCTCGCCGGCAGATTTGTTGACCAGCGAACTGACGATGCCGATGAGGGTCGACTTGCCCGCGCCGTTGGGCCCGAGCAGCGCGAAGAAATCACCGGGCGCGACCGTCAGCGACACGCCCTTGAGCGCTTGCACGCCGGTGTCGTAGGTCTTGCGCAGGTCGGTGATGGCGAGCGCGGGCACGGCCGCGGGGGCAACAGCTTGGGGGGCAACCATGTAAGGCCTTGCGGCGCCGAGGGAGGCGCCCGGAGTAAGCAAGCGCTTATTATAGGCGTCCCGTCGGGCCGGCCCCGGCACCAGACTGTTCCGGTCCCGACTCTTGGCCATCGTCCATTTCCCGCTGAAACTCGTTGAACGCCGCATGCTGGCGCCTTCCGTCGGTCATTACGTGTTCGCACGCGACGATGGCCAGCCGCTGGATTTCATCCCCGGCCAATTCATCCAGGTGCATTTCAACTACGCCGACGGCACCGCGACCAAGCGCAGCTATTCGCTGGCCACCATCCATGACCACGCCAATGGCGCACGCGAGACCGTGGAGATCGCGGTCAGCTACGTGGCTGGCGGCGCGGCCACCGCGTTGTTCGAAGGGCTTGAGACTGGCGGCCACATCGATGCCAGCGGCCCGTACGGCCGCTTCTGCCTGATGCCGGGCGATGCCAACCAGCGTTATCTCTTCATCGGCACCGGTACCGGCGTCACTCCGTACCGCGCGATGTTGCCGCTGGTGGAGAAACTCATCGCCGAACGCGGCATCGAAGTGGTGCTGCTGTATGGCGCGCGTAACCCGGAAGAGTTGCTGTACGGCGATGATTTCCGCGCATTCGCCGACCGACATCCGCAATTCCGCTTCGTGCCCTGCTTCTCGCGCGAGCTGCCGGAAAACCCGCATGCCGACGTGCGCCACGGCTATGTGCAACAGTTCCTGGCCGAGTTCTCGCCCAACCCCGATACCGACATCGCCTACCTGTGCGGCAATCCGAACATGGTCGATACCTGCTTCGAGGCACTGAAGGCCGATGGCCTGCCGATCCCGCAGATCCGGCGCGAGAAGTACGTGTCGTCGAAGTGACTGCTGCCTTGTCCCATCGGTAGAAGGTACCCGCAGAACTTGCGCCCGAATGCGCTAGAGGGGAAGGATTCTCAGATGGCCCACATCATCGATACGGATAGCGCTTTCTCTCATCCGTCGCCACGCCCCACCTTCTCCTGGCGGGAGAAGGAAGGCCGCTCCATGCCTTCAGTCACATCCGTCGCGCAGCTTCGTCATGCCAACATACGGGTCTGCAAGAAGACCTCCACCGGAGACGCCATGCGTCGGATACTGATCACCGCTGCCCTGCTGGCCCTCGCTTGCGCGCCCGAAGCACAGGCGCGCAAGCTGGGCTCCCTGGATTTCAAGGCCTGCTCGCTGAGCACGCCGTTCTCCGGCGACGCCATCGCCGCGCAATGCACCACGCTGCAGGTGCCGGAGAATCCCGCTGCACCGGATGGACGCAAGATCGGGCTGAAGATCGCCTGGATCAGCGCCGACCGTGACGACGCGGCCGAACCGGATCCGGTGTTCATGCTGGCTGGCGGACCCGGACAGTCGGCGCTGGAAAGCTATCCGCAGACCGCCAGCGCCTTTACCGAAACCCGCAAAAAGCGCCACATCATCCTGGTGGACCAGCGCGGCACCGGTGGTTCCAATGCGTTGACCTGCAAGGAGCCGTTCGACGAAGCCCAACTGCCTACCCCGCAGGCGGCCAGCGACTACACCACGCGCTGCCTGGCGTCTTTATCGAAACGTGCCGATCCGCGCTTCTACACCACCACCGAAGCGATCCAGGACCTGGAGACGGTGCGCAAGGCGATCGGGGCCCAGCAGATCAACCTGGTGGGCATCTCCTACGGCACCCGCGTGGCCCAGCAATACGCAGCCAGGTATCCGCAAAGCACGCGCGCGATCGTGCTGGACAGCGTGGCACCCAATTCGCTGGTCCTGGGCAACGAGTTCGCGCGCAACCTGGAGGACGCGCTGGACCTGCAGTTCGCGCTCTGTGCCAAGACGCCGGCCTGCGTGCAGCGCCTGGGCAATCCGCGCGAAAAACTGCGGGCGTTGATGGCCAGGCTTGGTACCGACCCACCGCTGGTGACCTACCGCGATGGCATCACCGGTGAAGGCAAGCAGGAAAAACTGACCCCCGAACTGGTCGCTGGCCTGGTCCGGATGTATGCCTACATGCCACTGGCATCTTCACTACTGCCGCTGCAATTGAACGAAGCCGCCAACGGCCGCTACGACGCATTGATGGCGCTGTCGAAGATGCTTGGTGAACAGATGTCGGACAGCATCACCATGGGCATGCAGCTGTCGGTGATCTGTACCGAAGATGGAAGCGAGCTGAAGGCCAATCCGGCCGATGAAGGCACCCTGCTCGGCAACGATTTCGCCAGCTACCTGGCCGCGCAATGCGCGATCTGGCCCAGGGGCGTGCGCCCGGCCGGCTTCCGCGCGCCATTGAAGAGCAAGGTGCCGGCGCTGCTGTTGTCGGGCGAGTTCGATCCGGTCACTCCGCCGCGCTACGGCGACGCCGTGGTCAAGACGCTTGCCAATGGACGCCATCTGATCTTGCGTGGCCAGGGCCACAACGTGATCGGCATCGGCTGCATGCCGAAACTGATGGCCCAGTTCATCGAAGGCGCCGACGCGAAGAAACTCGATGCCAAGTGCCTGGCCAAGCTGCCTTACACGCCGCCGTTCACCGGCTTTTACGGATGGGAACCATGATCCAGGTTCAGGACCTGCATAAATCCTTCACCGCCAAGAAAGTGGTGGTGAAGGCTGTCGATGGCGTCGGTTTCGAGGCCCGGGATGGCGAGATCACCGGCTTGCTTGGGCCCAATGGCGCCGGCAAGACCACCACCTTGCGCATGCTCTACACGCTGATGAAGCCGGACAGCGGCAAGGTCCTGGTGGACGGCGTGAACGTGGCCGACGACCCGGAAACCGTGCGTCGCGCCCTGGGCGTGCTGCCCGATGCGCGCGGCGTGTACAAGCGCCTGACAGCACGCGAGAACATCGCCTATTTCGGCGAGCTGCACGGTCTGGATGCAGCGACGATCGACGAGCGCACCGCGCGCCTGGTCCAGGCCCTGAACATGCAGGATTTCATCGATCGCCGCACCGAGGGTTTCTCGCAGGGCCAGCGGACCAAGACCGCGATTGCGCGCGCGCTGGTGCACGACCCGAAGAACGTGATCCTGGACGAGCCGACCAATGGCCTGGACGTGATGACCACGCG
>JBDTPP010000212.1:0-3761 GCA_039932615.1 Pseudoxanthomonas sp. | reverse complement strand
GGCCGACGGTGCTGTGGATGGTGCCCGGCCTGGTGCTGGGCGGATGGCTGGGCAGTGGCGTGGCGGTGAAGCTGGATGACCAGGTGCTGCGCTGGATCGTGGCCGGCTATTGCCTGCTGGCCGCCGCGCAATTGCTGCTCGGGAAGACCCGCGTCTTGACGGGCGGCGTCCCCCCGACGCCTCCTGTCGGTTTCCCGATGACCGCCGCAGGCGTCGGTATCGGCGCGATGTCGGCGGTGGTCGGCATCGGCGGCGGCAGCATGACCGTGCCCTTGCTGGTGTGGCGTGGTGTCGCGCCGGTGCGGGCAGTGGGGACTTCCAGCGCCTGCGGCGTAGCCATTGGGTTGGCCAGCGCCTTCGGCTATGCGCTGCATGCGCCCGCTGGTGCGCTGCCGCATTACGGGTGGGGTTATGTCTACCTGCCCGCGGCGATAGGCGTAGCCGCTGCTTCGGTGCTGGCTGCACCCTACGGAACTCGCCTGGCGCATCGGCTCAGCGGACTCGCACTAAAGCGGCTTTTCGCTTTCTTTCTGCTCGCCGTGGGCGTGACCTTGCTGCCGTGAATTCTGAAACGCTGATTACATTCGGCTGAAAAGCACGCAATGCACTTGCCGAAATTTACGATTTATTTAGAAAGTGCGACCCAAGCCGTTTGGTCCAGGGAACCAGCGGTCGATCTAGCCCATCAATTCTGGAGGAAGAGACCATGAAACCGCGTCATCAATCGCTTGCCATCGCCATCCACCTCAGCTTGCTGCTCACATTGCCTGGCATCGCCGCCGCGCAGGCCGCGCCCGAAGAGGCCAAGACCCTCGATACCGTTACCGTCACCGGTAGCCGCATCAAGCAGACCAATATCGTAACCGCGCAGCCCGTGTTCGTCATGGACCGGCAGAAGATCGACGCCAGCGGCGCTCGCAGCGTCGGCGACCTGCTGCAGCAGCTCAGCTCCAGCGGCAAGGCGCTCAACGCCAAGTTCAATTCCTCCGGCAACTTCGGCTATCCGGCCGACGGTGGCGGCATCGGTGCCGGCTCGGCCCAAGTCGACCTGCGTAACCTCGGCGCGCAACGCGTTCTGGTGCTGGTCGACGGCATCCGCTGGGTCAACGAATCCTCCGCGTCTGGCGTGAGTGGCAGCGCGGACCTCAATACCATCCCGCTGGCGATCGTCGAGCGCATCGAGGTGCTGGAAGACGGCGCCTCCGCCATCTACGGCTCCGACGCCATCGGTGGCGTGGTCAACATCATCACCCGCCGCAACTTCAGCGGCGTCGAGGTCTATGCCAACGGTGGCCGTTTCGAGGAAGGCGGCGACACCAAGGAAGCGGCGATTACCATCGGTGGCACCGCCGACCGCTTCTCGGGGGTGTTCTCGGCCAGCTACTACGAGCAGGACGGGATCAGCGCGGCCAAGTGGAAGCAGGCGTCCGAAGCCGCGGTTCCCGGCGGCGGCGTCGGTTCGGGGAGCTCCGCCACGCCGCAAGGTCGTTTCACCTTCTGCGACCCGGCGCGGCCCGCAGGCAGCTACGGCTCGTGTTCGGCGGACCAGGCGTTCTTCTACGACGTCACCCTGGATACGGGCACCACGACTCCGGTCTGGAATGCGGCTGATCCTTCGCTGGGCACGTACCACGACTGGAGCGGTGCGGATCGCTACAACTATGCGCCAGAACAGTTGCTGTTGACCCCAAGCAAGCGCAAGGCGCTGTTCGGTGCGGTCAATTTCGACATCAGCGACAGCACCCGCCTGCACGCGAAGATGCTCTACAACAACCGCCAGTCGACCAACCAGGCGGCGCCGGAACCGATCTTCGTCGGTCCGTATGCGGGTACTGGCGGCATCGCCGATACCATCGTGATCTCCGCGGCCAATCCCTACAACCCGTTCGGCATTGACTTGGACCCGGCCAGCAACTTCGGCTGGATCACCAAGCGTCCGCTGGAAGTCGGGCCGCGCATCTTCCACCAGGACGTGGACACCTACTATTTCAACCTCGGCATGGATGGCGTGATCAACATGGGCGACCACGCCCTCAGTTGGGATGCCAACTATGTGCACACCGAGAACAAGGCTTCCCAGGTCTTCCTCAATGGCTACAACGTGGCCAAGCTGAAGCTGGCGCTGGGCGATCCGGCAGTCTGCGCCGCGACTCCGGGCTGCGTTCCGCTGGACCTGTTCGGTGGCCAGGGTCGTCCGATGACCCAGGCGATGATCGACTACATCCGCACCCGCCAGATCGACACCAGCAAGCAGGTACTGGACCTGTACTCGGCCAACCTCAGCGGCGACCTGTTCCAGATCAGTGACCGCACTGCCGGCTTCGCCCTGGGTGTGGAGCATCGCCGCTACAAGGGCGAGTTCAATCCCGATCCGCTGCGCCAGAGCGGTGAATCGCAGGACTCGTTTGCCGCACCGGTTTCGGCCGACTACAACGTCAGCGAAATCTATGGCGAGTTCAACTTCCCGGTGCTGGCCAGCCTGGACCTGAGCACGGCGTTGCGCTACTCCGATTACTCCACCTTCGGTGGCGAATCGACCGGCAAGGTCGGATTCCGCTGGCAGCCGGTCGAGGACCTGGTGGTCCGTGGGACCTACTCCAAGGGCTTCCGCGCTCCCAACCTGGGCGAGTTGTACGGGCTGACCCAATTCGGCGCGACCCTGGTCGATCCCTGCGGTCCGACCGGCTCGGCTGCTCCCGCAGCGCAGTACGCTGCAGGCTGCCTCGCGCAGGGCGTCCCGGTGGGCTTCGAACAGGCCAACACACAAATCACCACCTTCACCGGCGGCAATCCCAACCTCAACCCGGAAAAATCCACCAGCTATACCTTCGGCGCGGTGTACAGCCCGGGTTGGGCGGAGAACCTATCGTGGTCGAGCAAGCTGGATTTCGAAGTCAGCTACTACCACCACAGGATCAACGATGCGATACAGGCGCGTGACCTGCAGGCGTTGCTCAACGCCTGCCTGAGCACCGGTGGCGGCACCGACGCATCGCTATGCTCGCCCTTCACCCGCGGGCCCAGCAGCAACCTCAATCCGCCACAGAATTTCCTCGACAACTTGGCCACCATCGAAACCGACGGCATCGACCTCAAGGCCAACTGGGCCGGTCCGGAAATGAGTTGGGGTCGCCTGACCGCCGCGCTGCAATCCACGACCGTGCTGAACTACAAGGCAGTGGACATCGACGGCAATCGCTCGCAGCGTGAAGTGGGCGTGGAAGTCAGCGACAGCGCCATTCCGGATTGGCAGACCAACTTGCAGTTCGGCTGGAGCAGCAAGAACTGGGAAGCCAACTGGAACGTACGCTACATCAGTGCGGTGACCGAGAATTGCGGCAACGCCGTGATCACCCCGTCCACCGGTTGCACCACCGGAGCGGACAAGCACACGCTAAGCGCCACCACTTACCACGACGTGCAACTTGGCTGGAAGCCGATGGATGGGCTGAAGCTGACCCTGGGCATCAACAACCTGTTCGGCAAGGAAGCGCCGGTGTGCACCACGTGTTCGTTGAACGGCTATGACGCCGGTACCTACGACCTGCCGTGGCGCTTCACCTACCTCAGCGCTACCTACAAGTTCTGATCCACGCTGGCATGCTGAATGGAAAAGGCCGGCGTTTCGCCGGCCTTTCCTTTGTCCTTTCCTTGCTTCGAAGGGTACCGGTTCTACCGACCGTATCGCGACCCTACTTCAACGCCACCAGTGGTACGTCGATGCTCATCGCCAACGCCAGGTGATCGGAGAACGCGGCCGG
>JBDTPP010000211.1:0-3791 GCA_039932615.1 Pseudoxanthomonas sp. | reverse complement strand
CCACCACCACGATCGCGTCGTCCACCAGGATGCCGATCGAGAAGATCAGCGCGAACAGCGACACCCGGTTGAGGGTGAAGCCCATGACCTTGGACGCGAACAGGGTTACAGCCAGGGTCAGGACCACGGCACTGCCGACCACGATGGCCTCGCGCCAACCCAGTGCCAGCAACACCAGCAGCACCACCGAGGCGGTCGCGAAGACCAGCTTCTGGATCAGCTTCTGCGCCTTGTCGGCGGCAGTCTGGCCGTAGTCGCGGGTAACGGTGACATGCACGCCCTGCGGGATAATCTCACCCTGCAGCTCCTGAAGTCGCGCGCTGATCGCCGTGGTGATGTCCGCGGCATTGCTGCCCGGCTTCTTGGCAATCGCGATCGTCACCGCCGGTGCGATGCCAGTGGCCGGGCCGCCGCGCCCTGGCGGTGCGCCATGCCATACATAGCGGCTGGCGAGATCGCCGCCTACCGACACCGTTGCCACGTCGGAAAGCAGCAACGGTCGCCCATCCTTTGCGCCGATCACCAGGTTGGCCACGTCGGCGCGCGAGGCCAGGAATTGGCCCGCCGTCACCGGCACGTTGCCGTTGGCCGAGACGCGTTCGCCAACCTGTTGCACTGCATTGGCGGCCTGCAGGGAATGCACCAGGTCGGTTGCGGCAAGCCCGTAGGCGGCCAGACGCGCAGGGTCCAGGGTCACTAACACTGCACGGTCCGGCGCGCCGATAGTGTACAAATCGCGGGTGCCGTCGATGCGCTTGAGTTCGGTTTCCAGGGTGTGGGCAACGTCGGCCAATTGCTCCGGTCCACGCTGTGCGTCCTCCGTCCACAGGGTCAACGCCATGACCGGAACGTCATCGATCCCCTTCGGCTTGACCAGCGGCTGGCCCACGCCGACGCCCGCAGGCAGCCAGTCCTGGTTGGAGAACACCTGGTTGTACAGCCGCACCAGCGCCGCCTGGCGTGGCACGCCCACGGTGTACTCTACGGTCAATACCGCCATGCCCGGCCGGCTGATCGAATAGACATGCTTAACTCCCTCTATTTCGGAGAGCTTCTGTTCCAGCGGCGTCGCCACCAGTTGTTCGACGTCGCGCGCGCTGGCGCCCTGGAAAGGCACGAATAAATTGGCCATGGTCACGTCGATCTGCGGCTCTTCCTCGCGCGGCGTGATCATCACCGCCAGCAGGCCCAGCAGCAGGCCGACGATCGCAAGGATCGGGGTCAGCGGGTTGGACTGGAACGCAGCAGCCAATCGCCCGGACAGGCCAAGCCGGGAGGCGTCACTCATGTTCTGCACCGCTCGCCCGGCGCTGTTCCGCGATTGCGCGCGTGGCGGCAACCGGATCGCGCGCCACCACGTCACCTGCACGCAAGCCGGAAATCACGTCCTGTTGGTCGCCGTCACGCTCGCCCAGCCGCAGTTGGCGCAGCAGCAGGCGCTTGCCTTGCAGCACATAGACCGCGCTCAATTCGCCACGCTGGACTATTGCGCTGGCGGGAATACGGACCTGCGCCTGCGCAGGTCCCATCGCCGCGCCCGCGACGATCGGAAACACTACCTTGGCGGTGGTGCCTGGCATCCGAGCCTCCCCTGCCTGCGGCAGCAGCACGCGTACCGCCACGCTGTGGGTGACCGGATCTGCCTGCGGATGGACGACGACTCCCGCGGCCTCGACGCTCCGGCCATCGCCGTACCTGACCTCGGCGCGAGGCATGGCGCGGACCTGGTCGGCAATCGATTGCGGCACCTGGACTTCGACGCGCATCGCACCGGGCGCATGCATGTCAAGCAACGGTTGCCCGGGTGCAACCGATTCGCCGGGTTCAACCAGGCGACGACTGACCACGCCGGCAAATGGAGCGCGCACGACCGTGTAGTCGGCCTGCTGCGCGGCCTGGGCCACGCCGGCTTGCGCGGCATCACGCGCGGCCACGGCAGAATCGCGTGCGGCACGGGCCTGGTCGATCTGGGCACGTGACACGAATTGCCCGCTGGCCAGGGCCGCGTAGCGACGGTAGTTCTGTTCCGCTTCTGCAGCCGCCGCCGCCGCCGCGCGCAGCTGCGCGCGCGCCGTACTGGCGGCCGATTGCTGCTCAACCGCCGACAACCGCAGCAGCACGGCACCTGCGGCAACACGGTCGTTCACGTCCACCTGCACCGCCTGCACCCGACCGCTGGTCTGCGCGGTCAGCGTGGCTGAGCTCACCGCTTCAACCACGCCATCCCAGGCACGAGCATCACTTCCCGTAGCTGCGACGACCGTGAACGTCTGCATGGATGGCAAGGCAGGCTCCGCAGAAACGGGCGCTTTCCCGCCACAGCTGGCGATGAGCAGCGCAAGGATGGCGACAGCGAGGCCATTTGCAGGATGGCGCATGGCCTCAGCGCACGCCGCAGCTGGCGTCGGTGTCGCGACCGATGCCGAGCCGGCGCATCACGATGGCCGCCGGACAGAATCCGGTGAACGCGGACTGGAACAGGTTCAAGCCGATGAAAGCGGTCATCAGCCAGAACCATGGCGAAACGAACTGGGTCAGCGCAACGCTGACCAGCACCATCAGGCCGGCAAATGCCTGGACTGCACGGTCGAGTGTCATTGCAAATTCTCCTTGGTCATTTTTTGTTGGGTGGGGCGGACGCTTGGCGGATACCCGGCGGAGCTAGGCCCGATGCCGCGGAAGCATCCGCGCCAAGGTGTTGTCGCGCACGACGTAGCGGTGGAACAACGCGGCCAATGCATGCAGCCCGACCAGGTAGTAGCCGACGTTGCCGATGGTCTTGTGCAGGTCTTCGACCGAATCAGCCAGGCCCTCGTCGCGGCCGACCAAAGCCGGGAGCTCCAGGCCGAAGAAGGGGATCGATTTGCCTGCCGCGCTCAGTACCAGCCAGCCGAGCAGCGGCATCCCGATCATGAATACGTACAGCCCCAAGTGGACCAGCCCCGCAAGGCGCTGCTGCCATACCGGGGGGATCGGGGTGATCCTGGGCGCGGTGCCGATGAACCTCAATGCCAGCCGCAGCCAGACCAGCAGGAACACCGACAGGCCAAGCATGAAATGCCATTGCTTCAATGCGCCGCGCAGCTCGCTGCCACGCGGATAGAACTCCCGCAGTTCAATGCACGCATAGACCCCGACCAGCAGCAGGAGCATGGCCCAGTGCATCGCAATCGAAAGGGACCCGTAGCGGTCGGTGGTGTTTTTCCAATTCATGGTTCATGCCTCCAGTTGAATCGTGCGGGGAGACGGGCGAGAGCATGCTCCAGGTCACTGGCCCGAACCTGGTTTCAGGCGCTCGATGCCCAGCGCCTTCATCACGTACTTCTCATAGATCGGTTCCGAGGTGCCGTGGCGCATCTTGTAGAGAAAGTATTTTTCGAACGCGACCTTGGCCACGTGCACCCACTTGCCCATCTTGGTCCAGGTCACGTTGCGCGGCGGGATCTGCGGCAGCGCCACGAAGGCGGCGCCGGTGTCGCCCATGTCTGCCAGGCAGACGGCGTTCCAGGTCCCTTCATGGGTTGCCGGCTTGCCCTGCAGCTCGGCCGAAATGTTCCGAACGATGGTGGTGACCATCGACTCGATCATGAAGCCGGTCTTCGGCGCGCCCGTCGGCACCGGTGTTACCTCGACTGGCGGAATCGCGACGCACACGCCGGCGCTGAAGATCTTCGGGAATGCCGGGCTGCGCTGGTGCCTGTCGACGATGACGAAACCGCGCGGGTTGCACAGTCCTTCCACCGCCGCCACCGCGTCGACGCCCCTGAAGGCAGGCAACAGCATCGCGAACT
>JBDTPP010000210.1:0-3809 GCA_039932615.1 Pseudoxanthomonas sp. | reverse complement strand
CCGGCACGGCAAACCCCACCGGGAGCAAGACCAAATAGGGACCTCATGACGCGGCCCGCGTCGGGTCCGGGTAGGTTGCTTGAGCGTAACGGCGACGTTGCGCCTAGAGGAATGACTGTCCAAGACAGAACCCGGCTTATCGGCCGGCTCCGCCACTTCTTATTGACGCCTTGCGTCAATAAGAAGCCCCAAAGTTTGCGATGCAAACTTCGGGCCCCGGGCTTGTGCCTCCAATTCCCCGCCGCTGTCGCGGCGCCCCCTTTACTAAAGGGGGCTGTGGCTTCGTTTGTGATTCATCACGGGGGAGGCTGCAGGAGCGGTTGTAGGAGCGACGCGAGTCGCGAAGGCCCTGCCAACGATGTTTCCACGCGACTTGCCTGTTTCCGATTTCGCGACTTGCGTCGCTCCTACAAGGCGCCTTGCTTTTCGTCGTTGCACAGCGTGGTTTCGCCTTCGAACACGCCGTCGGGGCCGAACCTGCGTTCGCTGATGTATCCGCGGCCTTCGTAATCGAGGGCGATGAGGGTGCTGGCGCGGGTGCCGTAGGCGGGGCCGCGGATAAAAGCGGGCGAGAGCCAACGCTCCAGTTCGATCCCCACGCCGGTGTCCGGTAGTTCCTCGTCCGCAGGCATTTGTTCGTCGGCGAGCGCGCGCCACATCGGTTCCGGGTCAGTTGCGTCCGCGTCCGCCCACTTCTGCATTACCGCGCACAGCCGTCTCGTCTTCGGCCACGGCACATCGAAGCCGCCGTTTGACATGCCATGGATGCCGGGCGTGATCGTGTGGCGCTCCCGTTGCGGGTGATTCCCCACGTATTCGCAGGAGTCCGCATCCGCCATCAGCAGGTTGAATGGCGCGTAGTCCGCTGCGGTGGCGAGCAGGTCACGCGCGTGGTGGTCGGCCTGCAAGGTTCCACCTAGAAATTCGACGGGCAAGCGGCCGCGCGAAGGACCGGAGGAGGCAGGAGCCAGCGGATCGCGCACGTTGGTGACCACCGCACCGCGGCCGCGCCCATCGATTCCCACCCAGGTACCGCCTGATTGCAGGTCGCGACCGGCCTGGATCGATCCGATATCCGGCCAGCGGGCCAGCGGCGCGGTGGGTCGCGAATGGAACTCGTCGCGGTTGCCTGCCAGCAGCAGGCGCCAGCGGGGATGGCTCTTCCAGACGATGGCGACCAGGCACATGGGGGGATTCTGCCCGTTTGGTCGGCAGGTGGGTGGTGAGAAACGAGAAATGAAGAACGAGAAACGAGGAGTGAGGAGCCGGAAACCAGGGGTCGACTCCGTTTCTCGTTCCTCATCACTTGCTCCTCGCCCATATTTTCGCCTCCCCAGTCGCACAAGCGGCTGAGATCGCGGAATTCACACCCTCTGCACCCACCTGAATTTTTATCAAATCTCAAAATTTGAGACTAAACAGCAGCTTGTGGATAACCTTTGAACAAGTTTATGAAGTTCGTCGCAAGCCATTGAAGTAAAAGACGATTTATTCCTTCGTTGCCTGTTGACAACCTTTCGGGCGGTGCTAAGGTGGGCAGCAGAGGGAAAACCCGGTTTTTAGTGGTTTTTCGTGGTTCAATTGCCGCCTTCCAGCGGATTTCGTGGGTGCAGGGATTGTGTTCCAGGGTGAGACCGCCATCACAGTTGATGACAAGGGCCGCTTGGCGGTGCCCACCGCCTACCGCGAGCTGGTCGCTCGCGAGTGCGGCAATCGCCTGGTCGTCGCTTACAACCCGTTCGAGCAGGGCAGCCTGTACCTGTATCCCGAGACGGAATGGCAGCGTGTCCGCGATGCGGTCAATGCGCTGCCCAGCACCCAGCGAGCGCACCGCAACCTGCAGCTGAAGCTGGTCGGTGCGGCGACTCCGGTCGAGCTGGACGGCAATGGCCGCATCAGCATCCCGGCCAGCCACCGCAGCGCGGTGGGCATCGAGAAAAAAGCCGTGCTGCTGGGCATGGGCGACAAGTTCGAATTGTGGAGCGAGCAGGCGCATCACGCGCAGATCCGTCAGACCTTGTCCGACGACGATCTGAGCGCGCACATGCTCGACCTGAAGCTGTGACGGGCGGTGCCCGGGTGCGCGGCGAAGCGCAGGCCGGCCACCTTCCAGTGATGTTTTTGCAGGTCATGGAAGGGCTGCAGGTGCAAGAGGACGGAACCTACCTGGATGGCACCTTCGGGCGTGGCGGGCATGCGCGCGGCGTGTTGCAAAGACTCGGCCCGGGAGGCCGGCTGCTGCTGATGGACAAGGATCCCGAAGCGATCGCCCACGCCGAACAATCGTTCGTTGGCGATGCGCGCGTCGCCATCAAGCGCGACAGCTTCGCCGCGCTGGGGCACTGGGATGCCACGGCCGAAGGCCTCGACGGCATCCTCCTGGACCTGGGCGTGTCCTCGCCGCAGCTGGACGTGGCCGAACGCGGTTTCAGCTTCGGCAAGGACGGCCCGCTGGACATGCGCATGGATCCGGACAGTGGCGAAAGCGCGGCGCAGTGGCTTGCGCGTGCCGACGAAGCCGAGATCGCCGACGTGTTGTGGACCTATGGCGAAGAACGCCTGAGCCGGCGCATCGCCAAGGCCATCGTCGCGCGTCGCGGTGAAAAGCCATTCACCCGCACCGCAGATCTGGCCGATCTGCTCGGCGCCGTGGTCGGCCGTGGCAAACATGACATCAATCCGGCGACGCGCAGCTTCCAGGCCATCCGCATCCATATCAATCGCGAGCTGGCCGACCTGGAAACCGGGCTGGATGCTGCGCTTGAGCGCCTGCACGTCGGCGGTCGCCTGGTCGTGATCAGCTTCCATTCGCTGGAAGACCGCATCGTCAAGCGATTTATCAATCGGCATGCGAAGGCACCGCCGGCCAACCGCCGCCTGCCCGAACTGGACGTATTCGTACCCACGCTGAAGGCCATCGACGACGCCCAGCGCGCCGACCCGGCGGAAACCTCAGGCAATCCGCGTGCGCGCAGTGCGGTTTTGCGCGTGGCCGAAAAACTGGAACTTGCGGCATGAGCCGGTTCCTGCTGGTGGCGATGATCCTGGCCAGCATCGCCTCGGCGATCGGCGTGGTCTATGCGCGTCATCGCCACCGCCTGCTGTTCGTGGAACTGGCGAAGCTGGAGAAGGTGCGCGACGAACTCAACATCGAATTCGGCCGCCTGCAACTGGAGCAGGCCACCGTGGCCGAGAGCAATCGCATCGACCAGATCGCGCGGATGCGCCTGGGCATGAAGTTCCCGGAAGCGGGCGATGTCGTGGTGGTGCGTCAATGAAGGGTTCGGTGAAGAACGCCGCACCGGTGCGTGGCCGCAATCGTGCTCGCTTCAACCTGCGTGGACGGGTGACTCTGGTGGTCTGCGCGCTCGCGCTCTGCTCGGCCAGCCTGGTCGGGCGTGCCGCCTACGTGCAGTTGGTCAATAGCGATTTCTACCAGCGCGAGGGCAATGAACGCTTCATCCGCAACATCGAGATCCCGACCTCGCGCGGCATGATCACCGACCGCAACGGCGAGCCGGTGGCGGTGTCATCACCGGTCGAATCGATCTGGTGCGACCCCCAGGAGCTGCTGAAGACACCCGATCGCCTGCCTGAACTGGCCAGGGCTCTGGGCGAACCACTGGATACGCTGACCAGCCGGGTCAGCCAGCGCGCGGAAAAGGAGTTCTACTACCTCAAGCGCCGGATCAATCCGGACGAGGCCAGGAAAATCCTCGCCCTTGGCGTGCCCGGGGTCAATTCGAAGCGCGAGTACCGCCGCTTCTATCCGCAGGGCGAAGCCATGGCGCATGTGCTGGGCTTCACCA
>JBDTPP010000209.1:0-3971 GCA_039932615.1 Pseudoxanthomonas sp. | reverse complement strand
CGGTGGGCCGCTCACGGTAGGCGAGCATCTTCATCATCGCGTCCTGCACTGCGTCCAGCGCATCATCGCGGCTGCGCAGTCCGGCTTCGGCGAAGCGGAAGGCGCGGGTGCCAACATCGGCCAGGAATACCTCAAGCGTCGCGACAGGGACGCGCGTGGCGTTTGGCGGCGACTGGTCAAGGCCCGCCTGGCTGATGTCGGCACTCACCAGCACAGCTTAGTGCCTGTGGTCCGAGTAGCGGTCGAAGCGGCGATCAAAACGGTCGCCGCTGCGATCGAGGCGGTTGTCCGCGCGCTGGCCCTTGCGATCCAGGTGGGCGTTGATCTGGTTGCCGTGCGCTTCAAGGCGATTGGCCAGGCGTTCGTTTCCATGATTGGCGGCCCGGTCCGCGCGCAGGTCATAGCGGGCTTCGATACGGTTGCCCTTCTGGTCCAGGCGGTGCTCGATGTGATCGCCGCGGCGGTCCAGGCGTTGGTCGACGCGGTCGCCCAGATCGCGGGCGGAGGCTGTTCCGGCGGTGCCCAGCAACAACGCGGCCAGAATCAACAGGTGCTTGTGGGTCATGGCAATGCTCCTCATGCGATGTTTTGGCCCAGGTGGGTAATGCGGGGAAGGAAACGCTGCAGGCAGGGATCGGTTGACCGTGCTGCCCAAGGATTCAGGGCCCGGTTATGATGCGGACAGGGCACGGTGCCCCGGGAGAGAATGGATGAGCGACGGTTTCGTGGCCCTGTACATCTTCATGCTGGCGGCGATCGCCGGGCACGTGATCATCTCGCGGGTGCCGGTGATCCTGCATACACCGCTGATGTCAGGTTCCAACTTCATCCACGGCATCGTGCTGATCGGCGCCATGATCGTGCTGGGCCATGCAGATACCACGCTGGAGAAGGTAATCGGCTTCGCCGCCGTGTTGCTGGGTGCGGGCAACGCCGCCGGCGGCTACGTGGTGACCGAGCGCATGCTGGACATGTTCAAGTCCTCCAAGAAGCCGGCCATCAAGCCCGGAGCGCAGCCATGAGCTGGGTTACGCCTGAATTGCTGACGACCCTGGTCAAGGCCAGCTATCTGGTCGCCGCGACGCTGTTCCTGCTTGGCCTGCAGCGCATGGCCTCGCCGATGACCGCGCGCAGCGGCATCCGCTGGGCCGGCCTGGGCATGTTGATTGCCACGGTTGCCACCTTCCTGCACCCGCAACTGAACAACCACCTGCTGATCTTCGTGGCAGTGGTCATCGGCACCGCGGCTGCGTGGATCTCGGCCAACCGCGTCGCGATCACCGACATGCCGCAGATGGTGGCGCTGTACAACGGCATGGGCGGCGGCTCGGCGGCGGCGATCGGCGCGGTGGAGCTGTTGAGGTACTCGTCCGCGGGCGGATCGCCTTCGCGGACGACGCTGGTGCTGGCGGTGGTCGGTGCGTTGATCGGCGCGGTGTCGCTGTCGGGTTCGATCATCGCCTGGGCCAAGCTCGATGGGCGCATGGACAAGCGCTATACCTTCGCCGGGCAGCAGTGGTTCAACGCCGCGGTCGCGGTGGCTGCGGTGGTCCTCGGCTTCATGGCGATTTCGACCCTGGGCACGCCGTGGATCATCGCGTTCTTCATCGTCGCGCTGGCGCTGGGCATCCTGATGACGCTGCCGATTGGCGGTGCCGACATGCCGGTGGTGATCTCGCTGTACAACGCGTTCACAGGGCTCGCCGTCGCATTCGAAGGCTATGTGTTGGGCATCGAGACCCTGATCATCGCCGGCATGATGGTAGGTGCCGCCGGCATGCTGTTGACGAGATTGATGGCCAAGGCCATGAACCGGCCGATCAGCGGCGTGCTGTTCTCCAACTTCGGCGGCGCCAGCGGCGAGATGCAGGAAATCTCCGGTTCGCAAAAGCCCATCGAGGCCGGCGACGTGGCCGCGATGATGGCCTTCGCCGAGCGCGTGGTGATCGTCCCGGGTTACGGCCTGGCCGTGGCCCAGGCCCAGCACAAGATCTGGGAGCTGGCGCAAAAGCTGATGGAGCGCGGGGTCAAGGTGAAGTTCGCGATTCATCCGGTTGCAGGGCGCATGCCCGGGCACATGAACGTGCTGCTGGCCGAGGCCGGCGTGCCCTACGACCTGATCGCCGACATGGACGACATCAATCCCGAGTTCGCCAACACCGACGTGTCGCTGGTGATCGGTGCCAATGACGTGGTCAATCCAGTGGCGAAAACCGATCCCGCTTCGCCGATCTACGGCATGCCGATCCTGGACGTGGTCAACTCCAAGCACACTGTGGTGATCAAACGCGGCAAGGGCACCGGTTTTGCCGGCATCGAGAACGCGCTTTTCTATGCCGACAACACGCGCATGCTCTATGGCGATGGTGCCGAAATGGCGAGCGCACTGGTCAGCGAACTGAAGGCGCTGGACGGCGGGCACTGAGGGGGGGCGGTCTTTCGCCGAGGTTGAAGATCTGCAAGGGGAAGTGGAATGAAATATGCGACACGACGCAGGCTCGCTTGCGGCTGCTTGCTTCTGCTGCCGCTACTGGCATCGGCACAGGAAACCGAAACGAAACCAGTCGAGAGCAAGTGGTGGGCGGAGACCCGGCAGTCGGATACGGTACCTGCCGAAATCGCCGCAGATGCCAGCCACGTGGCGGTCCCGCAGACACCCGCGGTGGCGGCAGACGTCGCCGATATGCCGATTCAAGTGCGGCTGGCCGGTAAAGTGAGCGCAAAGGATTTCGATTGCGTCGAAGTCAAACGTTTCGAAGTGGGCAGTGGTTTCATCACCAGCAAGCAGGATGCCCGTGCAGCCACCATTCCTGCTGAACAGCTGGGCAGCATGCAACGCGTGATCGCGGGCCAGATCCCCGAAAAGATCCGCGGCTACCGATCCACTCTGGTGGCGGAAGGATCGCCGCAGTGTCCGGATCCGGCGCGGGCGCTGGTGCTGAGTGGCCGGATCACCGACTTCAAAGCAGGCAATCAGGCGCTGCGGTATTGGGTGGGGTTTGGTGCCGGTGCGCAGAAGTTCGGCGTACTGGTCCGGGCCACGCGAAAATCGGACGGGGCCTTGGTCGGAGAAGGTGAAGTCATTGACCGCAAGGTCGGGGGCTGGGTCGGCGGGCAAGCGGAGAAGGGTCTTGAGGATTTCGCCGAGAAAGTGGCCAGCTTCCTGAGGGGATCGCTGCAAGCCAGATAGAAGCTAGGCCCTCCTGGATATACAAAACGAGAGAGGACAGCCGCGCAAGCTCGGCTCTACGAAAGGATTGGCTGTAGCTGTGGCGGTGAAGCCTCAACGTCCGGCGATTGCCGCAACCACCAGCGCCAAGCCCATCCACATCCGGTCCGACATCTGATTGGCCAACTTCGCCAGTGTCCATGCGTAGTTCGAACCCATCTTCAGGGCTGAGTCCAACGGGTTGAGGCCCAGGCTGGCCCCGATCTGCGCGGCCGCGATGCCCCAGTTGACCAAGGCGATGGTGAGTAGCGTTGCCAGCATCGCCCAGGCAATACGCGGCCAGCCGCGAGGCATGCCGCCGAGGCGCAGGATCAGCGTGGAAGCAAGTGCGCTGGCGACCGCTATCCAGCCGCAGGGGCGGCCCAGGTAAAGCGCCACCAGCATCCAGAGGAGAGCGAGAAGGACGGCGCTAAAGAGCAGCATGGTCGGCGCAAGCCAGCGGGCCGGGTGGGACGGGGGCATGGTCTGCTGCATTGAAACTCCAGGTGATGGCACAGGATACTGCGCCGTCACTGTGGGTCATGTGCGGGAAGTCGGAACTTCCAGCTCAAGGTCGCGCTGACGTGCGCTGTGCGGTCGGGCGCAGGTCGCAAGCCTTAGTCTTGAAAAACTTGATTGCCGCATGCATTTGCGGCTTTTACAGGCCGGAACACACCGTTGTCGGGTCTTTGTGGCCACGCGGGCGTTGCGGGGAAGCGTAGAGCGCTAAAATGACGGCTTGCGCCGCTCGGCGCCGCCCCCA
>JBDTPP010000208.1:0-4197 GCA_039932615.1 Pseudoxanthomonas sp. | reverse complement strand
TGATCGAAGGCCCGCTGATGGACGGCATGAACGTGGTCGGCGACCTGTTCGGCGCTGGCAAGATGTTCCTGCCGCAAGTGGTCAAGTCGGCGCGGGTGATGAAGAAGGCGGTGGCCTACCTGCTGCCTTTCATCGAGGCCGAAAAGCTGGTGACCGGCGATGCCGGCAAGTCCAACGGCAAGATCATCATGGCCACGGTCAAGGGCGACGTCCACGACATCGGCAAGAACATCGTCGGCGTGGTCCTGGCCTGCAACAACTTCGACGTCATTGATCTGGGCGTGATGGTTCCGGCGCAGAAGATCCTGGATGCGGCGATCGCCGAGAAGGCCGACATCATCGGGGTTTCCGGGCTGATCACTCCCTCGCTTGAAGAGATGGGCCATGTCGCGCGCGAGATGCAGCGGCAGGGTTTCACCATCCCGCTGATGATTGGTGGCGCCACTACCTCTCGCGCGCACACCGCGCTGAAGATCGATCCGTTCTACAAATCGCCGACGATCTGGGTGAAGGATGCCTCGCGCGCGGTAGGCGTGGCCCAGTCGCTCATCTCGACGGAACTGCGTGCGAACTTCGTCGCCGCCAACGAGGCCGACTACGCCGAAATCCGCGAGCGCCACCGCAACCGCGGCGACGCCAAGCGGCTGGTGTCGCTGGAAAAGGCACGCGCGCAGAAGTTCGATGGCGACTGGGACAACTACACGCCGCCCATGCCGAACAAGCCCGGCATTACCGTGTTCGACGATTATCCGTTGACCGAATTGATCGAGATCATCGATTGGACGCCGTTCTTCCAGGCCTGGGAACTGGCCGGGAAATTCCCGGCCATCCTCAGCGATGAAGTTGTCGGCAAGACCGCCAGCGAACTCTATCGCGACGCGCGAGCCATGCTGGACCAGATCGTGGCGGAGAAATGGCTGACCGCGAAAGCCGTGTTCGGGCTGTGGCCGGCCAATTCGATCGGTGATGACGTAGTTGTTTCCCTTCTCCCGGAGGGAGAAGAAAAGACAACGATGCTGCGTTTCCTGCGCCAGCAAGTCGACAAACCGGTCGAGCGCCCCGACTTCTGCCTTGCCGATTTCATCGCGCCCAAGGCATCCGGCAAGCAGGACTGGATCGGCGCGTTCGCGGTGACCGCGGGCATCGGCATCGAGCCGCACCTGGCGCGCTTCCTGGCTGACCATGACGACTACAACGCGATCCTGCTCAAGGCGCTTGCCGACCGTTTGGCCGAGGCGCTGGCCGAACACCTGCACCGGCGCGTGCGCATGGAGTTCTGGGGCTACCAGGCCGACGAGGCCTTGGACAACGAGTCCCTGATCGCGGAAAAATACGTCGGCATCCGTCCCGCTCCCGGTTATCCGGCCTGCCCGGAGCATAGTGAGAAGCACAAGCTGTTCGAGATGCTGGATGCGAACGTCAATGCGGGCATGACCTTGACCGAGAGCTTTGCCATGCTGCCCACCGCAGCGGTCTCCGGCTACTACTTCAGCCATCCGCGCAGCCAGTATTTCGTGGTCGGCCGGGTATCAAAGGAACAGGCTGCGGATTACGCCAAACGCAAGAGTGTGGACCTTGTACAGGCCGAGCGCTGGCTGGCCTCGAACCTGGACTACGACCCCGAATGATTCGCCGTCTGCGCAGATAGTCCTGGCCGCGATGCTGTGCATTGATCCTGCCGACGCCCGCTGACATCACGGCGCAGCAGGCGTCCAAGCTGGACTACGATCCGCAATAATTCGAACCATCGTCCGGGAACTACTGCACATGGAAGTCATCGCCAACCCAGCCATTTCCGCCAACGCCGCCTTCATTCGCAAGCATGCCGGACCCGGCCGCATCGGCTTGTGCGGCGGGCGTGACTGGATCAACAAGGCGATTCGCAAGGCCCAGGCGCCGCTGACCCCGGACGGCCACCGCAGCCTGTGGTCGCACGCCTTCCTGTTCAGCGAAAAACGCCTGGATGGCCACTGGTGGGTTCTGGAATCTGACCTCGACATGCGCTATCGGCAAATCCGGCTGGGGGTGCAGGAGAACCGCGCCGATCGCTACTTCGACGACGACCTGTTCCCCAACATGGCGATCCTCGACTTCGGCCTGGATGCGGTCGGTACCCGCCAGGTGCAAATCGCCGGCCTGGAGTTGTTGTCGGGGCTGTCCAGCTATTCACTCACGGAACTGGTTGGCACCCTGTTCGCCATGCACAGTACCCGCCTGCGCAAGCGCGACAACCTGCTGGCCAAGGAGGGTGCGTTGTACTGCTCGGCCATGGTCCAGCATTGCTATGCGGCGGCCGGCGTTGAATTCATCCCGGGCGTGCACGGCAAGAACATCGCCCCGCAGGACATCTACGACACGGTGCTGCCCCATGCAACCCACTCGCTGATCCGCGACCTCGGCATCTCAAGCCTGCGCCGCTTCGCACACGGCGCCGAGGAACTGCTCGGTACACCGGTCGAAGACCTGTTCTGAACACATGAACCTTCCGCGCTCCGCCGCTGTGCCGGTGCCGATGTTGCGACTGGCAGGGTTCTACTTCGCCTACTACGCCGCACTGGGTGCGTTCACCCCGTACTGGAGCCTCTACCTGCAGTCGCAGGGCATGGGTGTGGCTGCGATCAGCGTGCTGATGAGCCTGTGGTACGCCACGCGTATCGTCGCACCGAGCACCTGGACCATGCTGGCGGCACGTTCGCCTTGGCCGATCCGCTGGCTGCATGTGGGTTGCTGGCTGACCCTGGCCAGCTTCACCGGTTTCCTGCTGCCGTGGAAGTTCGCCGGGTTGTTTGCGGTGATGTGCGCATTCTGTTTCTTCTACAACGCAGTGATGCCGCAGTTCGAATCGATCACCCAGTCGCACCTGCATGGCCGCAGCGACCGCTACGGCCTGATCAGGGTCTGGGGTTCGATCGGCTTCATCGTCGTGGTCGCCCTGTTCGGCGTGTTGATCGACCGCCTGGGTGCAGCCGTGCTGCCCTTGCTGATGTTGCCGTTGTTCGCCGGCCTGCTGGTGTCGTCCTATTGCAACGGCTATGCAGCGCCACCGGCCATGGCCATGCACGGCGACGAGGCCGGCTTTCGCCAGCGTCTGCGTCGTCCGGAAACGCGGGCATTCTTCATTGCGGCGTTCCTGGTGCAGGTGTCGTTCGGCCCCTATTACACCTTCTTCTCGATCTACCTGGGCGAGCATGGTTATACGCCCAGCGTGCAGGGGTTGTTGTGGAGTATCGGCGTGCTGTTGGAAATCGGCCTGCTGTTCTCGTCGCAACGCATCTTCCGCCGCTGGGGCGCACGGCGGCTGCTGGTGTTTTCGTTGGGTATTACTTCGGTGCGCTGGTGGGTGACGGCGGCATGGCCGGATTCACTGCCGGTGATGGTGCTGGCGCAAACCACCCATGCCTTCAGCTTCGCCGCGTTCTTCGCCGCCGCGATGCTGCTGCTGGCCGAGTACTTCCCCGGCCGCCACAACGGCCACGGCCAAGGGGTGTTCTATGGCCTTTCCTCGGGCGTCGGCGGGGTGATTGGTGCCCTGCTCGCCGGCCAGCTCTGGCGCATTGGCGGCCAGGCTGCGTTCGTGGCATCAGGCTTCGTCGCCCTGGCCGCGTTCGCGATTGCCTGGTATTGGCTGCTCAGGCGACCTCGGGCGGCAACTGCAACAACCTGATCGCGTCGCTGCGCCTACCAGACCAGGTCGTCAGGCACCTGGTATTGCGGGTCAGCGTAGGGATCGTTCTCCACAGGCGCATCCGGATCGACCTTCAACGCGACGCAAGCGGGGAAGATGCCTTCCGCTTCCAGCAGTAGTGCAGTAGTGACCAGCAGGTAGCGTCCATTCTGCTGCACGACGCCCAGCTCGCCGGCATTCAGCGCCTTCAACTGCGCCGCATTGACGTGGATGCGCTTGATCTTGCCTCCATAGGGGAAATGCCGCGCGATCTCCGCATTCGGATCGTTCAGCGACTTGTCCTTCAGCAATTCCTCGACCCGCGCCTTGGCTTCGCGACGCAGGCGCGCCTGCTCCTGCTTCAGGCGTTCGGCCTCGATGCGCTCGTCTTTTTCTTTCTGCGCGCGGATGGCATAGGCCTTGGCCAGGTCCATTTCCTCGCGTGAACGCGCAGGCCTGGATTGCGGCGGGCGTGAGCCAGGGTTGGGCGTTGCACTCACCGGCTTTGCACTCACCGGCCTGCCACTCACCGG
>JBDTPP010000207.1:0-4211 GCA_039932615.1 Pseudoxanthomonas sp. | reverse complement strand
TGGTTGTGGCCGACGATCATCGGTCCCCAAGAACCCACATAGTCGATGTAGCGGTTGCCGTCCACGTCGAACAGATACGGACCGTCGGCACGCTGCACGAAGAACGGCTCGCCACCGACCGATTTGAATGCACGTACCGGTGAGTTGACCCCGCCGGGCAACAGTTCCTGGGCGCGGGCAAACAAGGCATGGGATTTTTCGTGGTTCATGGCTTCTACATCCAAGAAAGTGATGTCCGTAGGAGCGGGCCTTGCCCACGATGCTCCTGGTGGGGAGCGAAAAGCATCGCGGGCAAGGCCCGCTCCTACAAAAAGGATTGGCGGTACGTGTGTGTGGCGGCGACTGGATCCGCTGAGTCGTAGACGCCAGAAATCACCGCCACCAGCTCCGCGCCTGCAGCGACCAGCGCACGCGCATTGTCCGGTGTAATCCCGCCTATCGCCACCCGCGGTACGCCCAGTGACTCAGCTTCGGCCAGCAAGCGCGGGTCGGCGTGGCGGGTGCCGGTCTTGCTGCGCGTGGGGAAGAAGGCGCCGAAAGCCACGTAGCTGGCGCCTGCGGCGACCGCGGCCTGAGCCAGGTCCAACCGGTCGTAGCAGGACGAACCAATGATCGCCGTCGTCCCCAACAACGTTCGCGCTGTCGCGATGTCGCCATCGTCTTCGCCCAGGTGCACGCCCGCTGCACCCACGGCCTTGGCCAGGCGTACGTCGTCGTTGACGATCAACGGCACCCCGGCCCGCAGGCAAAGCTCTTGCAGTGCGGTGGCCTGTTCGTGCCGCAGGGCGCTGCCCGCGGTCTTGTTGCGGTATTGCAGCCAGGTCACGCCCGCGCCCAGCAAGGGCGCCGTGCGCGCCAGCAGGCGCGCGGTGTCGGCTTCATCCGGAGTAATCAGATAAAGGCCGCGGGGATCGGGATCAGGATGCGGCCAGCGCGAATTCATCGGCAAACTTCCGGTGCGGGGTAGGTAATGGGACAATGACGGCCCGTTTCCCCGACATTATCCCCCTGATGACCGACGCCACCGACACCCGTTACCAGACCTGGATGTGCGTCGTCTGCGGCTTCATCTACGACGAGGCCAAGGGCCTGCCGGAAGAAGGGCTGGCGCCCGGCACGCGCTGGAAGGACATCCCCGATGCCTGGACCTGCCCGGATTGCGGCGTGGGCAAGGACGATTTCGAGATGATCGAAGTCGATTGACGCGTCGTAGCAGCGGGCCTTGCCCGCGATGCTCTTCCGCGATCTGATCGAAAGGCATCGCGGGCAAGGTCCGCTCCTACGGTCAATGCATGCGTGAGCGGCTGGTGTTCAATTCCACCAGTCGTTCGCGCATGACGCCCGCATCCGCCGCCTCCGGCGCGAGTTGCAGGTAGCGGGCCAGGTCGTGGCGTGCGCCGTGCTGGTGATCCATGTTCAGGTAGGCCAGGCCGCGATCACGCAGCGCCTCGGGCTGTTCCGGCGCCAGTTTCAGCACCCGGTCGGCGCTGCGCGCGGCGCGATCCCATTCGTCGCGTTCGGCATACACGCCATGCAGGTTGCGCAGCATGCGGATCAGGATGGCGCGGTGCGAGGCCGGGTCAAGGATATGCATCAGTGCATTGTCGTCCGGGATATCGCCGCCCAGGTGCGGCTTGGCCCGTTCGCGCAGTTCGTCGGCGCCGAGCGGGCGGCCACCGTTGAACGGATCCATCACCAGGATGCCGTCGTCCACCGGCAAGCGCACCAGGAAATGACCGGGAAACGACACCCCATCCAGCGGCACGCCCAGTCGCCGCGCGACTTCCATCTGCACCATCGCCAGGGTGATCGGATTGCCCAGCCGGCGCTCGAACACCTCGTTGAGGTAGCTGTTGCGCGGGTCGTAGTACTCGTCGTGATTGCCGGTATAGCCCAGCTCCTCGAACAGGTGCCGGTTGATGGCCGCCATCTTCAGCGGCCACGCATCGATCGCGTCTATTTCCGGACGCAGGTGTTCGGCGTGGCTTTGCGCCAGGGTGTCGTAGAGGTCGGCATCGAGGCCGGGATATTCGTCGCGCGCGATCAGCAGCGCGGTTTCCAGCAGGGGCACGGATTCATCGGCCTGCGCGGCGAGTGAACTCCAGTCCGGCAATGTCAGTCGTTCCCCCATGAACCAAGATTGGCGCCGATCTCCACCACAATCAACCCCTAGGGAAGCTTGGCAATGTTTTTGCTCAGCTTGAGTTCGGCGCCGTTCTCCAGCTTCAGCTTCGCTGCCTCGCCTGCGTTCAGTTCCAGCACGTAGCGTGCGGGCGCATTGCTCGGATATGGCGGGCAAGCGTCGCCGGCGGAGCAGGGCGGCACGTCGCGTTGTTGAGCAACCAGCTTGCGTGCGTTGTCGAAGTACAGGATATCCAGCGGGATTTTCGTGTTCTTCATCCAGTAGGCCTGTGGTTCCTCGCGGTCGTGGATGAAGATCATGCCGCTGCCGGTCGCCAGTTCGTCGCGGAACATCAGCCCGCGCGCGCGTTCGGCATCGTCGTCGGCGACTTCCACCTTGTAGCGCTGTCCGACCAGTTCCACCCAGCTGCCGGCGCTGGCGCAGCCGCTGAGCATGGACATCAGGACAAGCAGTAACAGGCGCGATGCGGACATGGGAGGTTCCGGGAAATGAGGCAGGCACCTAGTGTATCGGCAAGCCCGCCGGGTTCAGGCAAGCCCAGATCAGAACAGGGGACGGGTTTCACCGATTGCGGGCTCGGCGTCGCGCTTGCTGGTTTGATTCCAGCCGCCGGCACCGGCCTTGAATGATCCGGCCCCGTCGCCGGAGACGGGCGAACGCCTGCGCTTCTGCGCCTCGCGGTGCGCATTCTCGGCCAGGACCTTGAACTGGCGTTCGCGCTGCAGGAACAGTTCGTCGGCAAGGTCGGCTTGCCGTGCGCCGCTTTTGCGCTGGGTGGCGATGTCCTGTTCCCGCGCGGTCTCGGGGATCTGCGCAAAAGGAATGCGCATCGGCGCCGCATCGTGCGCCAAAGCCTGCTGCATCGCGCCGAAATAGATCGAGTTGTTGCCGTACTTCTGGTTGATCCTGTCGACCACGCGGCTCATGTCACGGTCGCGCTGGCGATTGGCCATCAGGTCCCCGCTGACGCTGTCACCTTGCTGCAGGCCGACCAGGGTCACCGCCACCGACAAGGGTGGGTTACGTCGCGGCTTCCAGCGCCCGCGCGGGATCGCAGCCTCCAGTTGCGCCAGCTGTTCGCCCAGCAGGTGCAGGAAAGTGGAGGTATCGTCGATCGGCGCGAAGACCGGGTCGCGTTCGAAGCGCGCCTCCAGGCCCACGAAGCGGATCCTGATCGACAGGCCGCTGGCCTGGAAGCCGTCCTTGCGCAGGCGCATGGCCGCCTTGGCCAGTAGCTTGAACAGCACCGAGCGCGCGCCCTCGAAGCTGCGCAGTTCCGGCCCCAGCACGTGCGAGTGGCCGATCGAGCCACGTTGGGTGATGCGGTCGGGCACGTCCTGGCCGCGCAGCTGCAACCAGAAGCGATCGCCGTCGCGACTACCCCAGGCCGCGCGCAGGTGTTCGCGCGTGGCGCCGCAGAGTTGCTGCACGGTGTGGATGCCGGCATGGAGGAGGCGCTGTTCCATCGACGGGCCGATGCCGCAGAAGTCGCGCAATTCCAGCGCATGCAGCCTGTGCGGCAGGTCGTCCATTTCCAGCACGGTCAGACCGTCGGGTTTCTGCATGTCCGAGGCGGTCTTGGCCAGGAACCGGTTGGGGGCGATGCCGATGGAGCAGCGGATCCAGTCGAACTCCTGCGCGATCCGCTGCTTGATGCGCTCCGCGATGGCGATGGCGTTGTCGCGCTGGCGTTCGCGGCCGATCAAATAGCACGGCACTTCATCGATGGAGTCGGGCTTGGCATGGGGAATGCAGTCGCCGATGGCGTCCATCAGCTGGTGATGGACTTCGATATAACGCGCCGGCCGCGCTTCGACCAGCGCGAAGTCCGGGCATCGGTCCAGCGCTTCCCAAACCGGCGTACCGGTGCCGATACCATGCTGCTTCTTGGCCTCGATGCTGGCGGCGATGCAGCAGGTAGTGGCCGCAACCACCGGCACCACGCCCACCGGCTTGCCACGCAGGCGCGGATCGTCCTGTTGCTCCACCGAGGCGAAGAACGAGTTGAAGTCGACGAAGAGGCAGCGCAGGGTCATGGCCGGGAAAGTATCGCGCCGGCCGTTCTCAG
>JBDTPP010000206.1:0-4305 GCA_039932615.1 Pseudoxanthomonas sp. | reverse complement strand
TCGCGCGGGTGATTCCGTCGGTGGCCTACACCGATCCGGAAATCGCCTGGGTCGGCGTCACCGAAACCGAAGCCAAGGCCAAGGGTCTGAAGGTCGGCGTGGGCAAGTTCCCCTGGGTCGCTTCCGCACGCGCGGTCGGCATTGGCCGCAGCGAAGGCTTTACCAAGCTGATCTTCGACGAGGAAACCCATCGCATCGTCGGCGGCGCCATTGTCGGCGTGCATGCCGGCGACCTGATCGCCGAAATTTCCCTGGCCATCGAGATGGGTGCCGACGCAGCCGACATCGGCCACACCATCCACCCGCATCCTACCTTGAGCGAATCGGTGGGCATGGCGGCGGAGGTGTTCGACGGCACCATCACCGACCTGTACATACCGAAGAAGAAGTGAAACCGGTGACCGGCGTATTTCGCTGCGACCGGTTGCTTCTGCTCGCCGTCTGCGCACTTCCCATCACGCTGCTTGCGGATGATGGCGATGCCATCATGGAAAAAGTAGTCGCCCGGTGCCCGGGTACGGCCAGATACATCCTGCAAGGCCAGCCCGTCATGGCATCCTTCAAGAATGCCGAAGCCGAGCGACATGCTCTGCCGGGCTCTGCACCGGATGCGACGCCAAGTGATCAGGAGTTGCGCCAAGAGCTGCTGGAGATGGAGCGCAAGGACCAGTCGGCGAGATCGGGTGATCTCGCCCGTCCGCAAATCTGGGCGAGCATTGCCGGAATCGATGCGGCCAACCTGGCGCGCCTCAAGCAGATCATCGCGGAGCATGGGTTCCCCGATTCTGCAAGCGTGGGCGGTGACGGATTCAGCGCAGCATGGCTGCTGGTGCAGCATGCCGATCGCGACCCTGCGTTCCAGCAGAAAATGCTTGAGCTGATGACCGCGAAGAAATTGCTGCAGGGCGAACAACTTGCATTGTTGACCGATCGAGTGCTGCGCGCGCAGGGCAAACCACAGCGCTATGGCAGCCAGTTCACCGAAGAGGCCGGCCACCAGGTCCCGCAGCCGATCGAAGCGCCACTCGACGAGTTGGACCAGCGACGGGCATCGATGGGGATGATGCCGTTCGCCGACTATCGTTGTTCCATTGAAGTCTTGTACCCCGCACACCATAGATAGGCAGGCCCGGCTGCTTGTCCTGCGCCGCAGGCCAGCCGATGATGACCGTTCCATCCAGTCGCGGGAATGCTCGAATGATCGGAAAGTTGTCTCTGCTAGTACTCGGCTGCGCACTCGCGCTTCCCGCTTCCGCGGACACCGTCGTCGTCACCGCCGCACACATGATCGACGTGGTCGCCGGCAGGGTCGTCGACCAGCCGCAGGTCACCATCACTGACGGACGTATCAGCGCCGTCGGCAAGCGTGGTGATGCAGTGCCCGAAGGCGCGCAGCGCATCGATCTGGGCGAACGCACCCTGTTGCCGGGCCTGATCGACATGCATGTGCACCTGACCGGCGATCCGACCCTCAGCGGCTATCGCGGGCTGGAGTTCACCGACAACTTCTTCACCGTGGTCGGCGTGGCCAACGCGAAGAAAACCGTCGAGGCCGGCTTCACCACCGTGCGCAACGTGGGTTCCAGCAACTATGACGATGTAGCGTTGAAACAGGGCATCGAGGCCGGCTATGTTCCGGGCCCACGTATAGTGCCGGCCACCTATGCCATCGGCGCCACCGGCGGGCATTGCGACGTCACTGAATTGCCGCCGTCGATCCATGTCGACAGCCCGGCCGTCGCCGATGGTCCCGAAGCGATCCGCGCGGTGGTACGCAAGCTGCGCAAATACGGTGCCGAAGTGATCAAGTTCTGCGCCACTGGCGGCGTGCTCTCGAAAACCGATTCGGTAGGTGGCCAGCAATACACGCTGCAGGAAATGACGGCCTTGGTCGATGAGGCGCACCAGTTGGGAATGAAGGTCGCCGTGCACGCGCATGGCACGTCTGGCATCAACGACGCGATCCGCGCCGGGGCCGACACCATCGAGCACTGCAGCCTGGCCGATGCCGAATCCTTCAAGCTCGCCAAGGCGCACGGCACCTGGTTCGACATGGACATCTACAACGACGACTACATTCTGGCCGAAGGCGAGAAGAACGGCGTATTCGCCGAATCGCTGGAGAAGGAGCGGGTGATTGGCCGCAAACAGCGCGAGACTTTCCGCGACGCGCATGCCGCGGGGGTGAAGATGATTTTCGGCACCGACGGCGGCGTGTATCCCAACGGCAACAACGCCCTGCAGTTCGCCAAGATGGTCGAATGGGGCATGAGCCCGATGGAGGCTATCCAGGCCGCCACCCGCAATGCGGCCGAGGCGCTGGGCCGGCCCGGCGATGTTGGTGCTATCGAAACGGGTCGCTATGGCGACCTTATCGCAGTAGATAACGACCCGATCGCGGACGTTTCAAGCTTGGTCCGGGTTGTATTCGTGATGAAAGGCGGCAAGGTGGTCAAGCCGCTGCCTTGATCCGACCGCCGCGTCAGCGGCAAAAGAAGAAGCCCCGGCAGCGGGCCGGGGCTTCGTGGAGGGTCTGCGACGGAGCATCGACGAGGAAGTTGAGCGCAGACCGTGCAAGGACTGACCGGGTTGTCTGGGGAAAGTTCCGGGATTTCGGCCTGAACAGGCGAATTGGCTGAAATCGTTTAACGCACTGCCTGTGGAGTGGTTTTCCGCGCTCACGGTACACGTTGCAGGTCACTGAACCGGCCTCTGGCGGTTGCCGGTGAAATTGAGCGCCTGCTATAATTCTGCGGCTTGGCGGGGCGCCTTCAGTGGCCTCGTCCTTTCCTCCCACCGGGTTTCGCGTGTGCTGAATTCCGCCGCAGCGGGCCGGCGACTGGCATTGCGGGCGGTGGCCTACCAAATGGCCGCCGTAGTGCTGGTGGCGCTGGTCTTCCTGATCCAGGGGTTGTCCGCGATGTTGGCGGCACTCGTCGGCGGGGCCAGTGTGGTGTTGGGAAGCGCCCTGGCCGCGAATATCGCGCTGGGCGGCGGGGTGGTTACGGCACGGTCCGCGTTCCTGCGGCTGGTGCTGGGTACCGGCCTGAAGTGGGCGGTGGTAATAACGATATTTGCAATGGCATTGGATGTTGGGCGCATGGCGCCGCTCCCCTTGCTGGCAGGGCTCGCGGTCGCTTTGGTCGCGCACCCACTGTTTTTGAACTTTAGTGTCAGGGTAGAACGTGAGCGCTGAATCGGCTTCCGGTGGCGGGTCCACCGAATACATCCAGCACCACTTGCACCATCTCCAGTGGCAGGTCGGAGAGGGCAAGTTCATGGCCATCAACATCGACAGCGTGCTGTTCGGGTTGGCGTTGTCGGGGCTGTTCCTGTTTTTCTTCCTACGCAGTGCGCGCAAGGCGACAGCGGGCGTGCCGGGCAAGTTCCAGACCGTGGTCGAGATGGTCGTCGGTTTCGTCGATGGCCAGGTCCGCGAGACCTTCCATGGCCGCAGCAAGCTGATCGCACCGCTGTCGCTGACCATTTTCTGCCTGGTGTTCCTGATGAACTTCATGGACATGCTGCCGGTGGACTGGGTGCCGGCGCTGTGGGGCAAGGCCAATGAAGCCGCGGGCCACGACCCCGCCCATGCCTATTTGCGCATCGTGCCTACCGCCGACCTCAACGTCACCCTCGGGCTGTCGTTGATGGTGTTCCTGCTGGTCCAGGTGTTCGGCATCAGCCACAAGGGCATCGGCAAGTTCACCAAGGAAGCCTTCACCGCGCCGTTCCATGCCGAAGGCATGATGATGAAGATCCTGCTGGCCCCGGCCAACCTGCTGCTGCGGGTGATCGAGGAGCTGGTCCGCCCGCTGTCGCTGACCCTGCGACTGTTCGGCAACATGTACGCCGGCGAGCTGATCTTCATCCTGATCGCGTTGATGACCTGGAACGCCGCGGCGTCCAGCGGCATGACCTACGTGATGGCGCCGCTGCAGTTTATTTCCGGCTTCGTCTGGACCGCGTTCCACATCCTCATCATCACCCTGCAGGCCTTCATCTTCATGATGCTGACCATCGTGTACCTGAGCATGGCGGCGGAAAGCCACTGAGTTTCGCTTCACCCTTTCGATCCATTCCTTTTTTACCTGACGAGCAGTACGGAGAACACCATGGAAAATGTCGCCCTCTACGCAGAAATTGCGAAGTTCACGGTCATCGCGGCCGGCCTGTTGATCGGCCTCGGCGCCCTCGGCACCGCGATCGGTTTCGCCATCCTTGGCGGCAAGTTCCTGGAAGGTTCGGCCCGCCAGCCGGAACTGACCCCGATGCTGCAGACCAAGATGTTCATCGTCGCCGGCC
>JBDTPP010000205.1:0-4340 GCA_039932615.1 Pseudoxanthomonas sp. | reverse complement strand
GCTTCGTCAACATCGGCGCGCACGTGGGCGAGGGCACGATGGTCGACACCTGGGCTACCGTCGGTTCCTGCGCGCAGATCGGCAAGCATTGTCATCTGTCCGGTGGCGTCGGCATCGGCGGCGTGCTGGAACCGCTGCAGGCTTCGCCCACGATCATCGAGGACCATTGCTTCGTCGGCGCGCGCTCGGAAGTGGTGGAAGGCGTGGTCGTCGGCCATCACAGCGTGATCGGCATGGGCGTGTTCCTGGGCCAGTCCACGCGCATCTACAATCGCGCGACCAAGGAAGTGTCGTACGGTTACGTGCCGCCCGGAAGCGTGGTGGTGTCGGGTTCGCTGCCCGCGGCAGACGGATCGCATTCGCTGTATTGCGCGGTGATCGTCAAGCAGGTCGACGATAAGACGCGCTCGAAGACTTCGATCAACGAACTGCTGCGCGGGTTGGCGGATTGATCTTTGTTGCTCGTCGTCCCCACGAAGGCGGGGGCGCAGTGGCTTCTGCCTCTGCTGACTATTCGGAAGTGAAAAGCCAAAGTCGCTGGATCCCCGCCTTCGCGGAGACGACGATTCATTTATGTATTGCGGGGAACGGATGACTACCCTCTACGGTCTCAAGAACTGCGACACCTGCAAGAAAGCCAGCAAGTGGCTGGATCGTTTCGGTATCGCCTATTCCTTCGTCGACTATCGCGACCACCATCAGCCTGCCGAAACACTGGCGGAGTGGGCGAAGCAGGCGGGGGGCTGGGATGCGCTGATCAACAAGTCCTCCACGACCTGGAGGCAGTTGCCGGAGAACCGCAAGTCGCCGGGCTCCGATGCGGAGTGGAAGCTGCTGCTGAAGGAATATCCACAACTGATCCGTCGCCCGGTCGTGGTGACCGATGATGGGGTGATGACCCAGGGCTTCAGCGACAACGGATTCAAGGCGCGTTTCGGGATATCAAAATGAGTGATGTCCTTGACCTTGCCATCGAGTTGATCCGCCGTCGATCAGTGACTCCGGATGATGCGGGCTGCCAGCTGCTGATCGCGGAACGACTGCAGCGCGCCGGGTTTGACTGCGAACACTTGCGCTTTGGTGACGTGGACAACCTGTGGGCCACGCATGGCAGCGGCTCGCCCGTGCTGGTGTTGCTCGGACACACCGACGTGGTGCCCTCGGGCCCGGCCGAGGCCTGGGCCAGCGATCCTTTCGAGCCGACGATCCGCGAGGGCGTCCTATTCGGGCGCGGCGCGGCGGACATGAAAGGCAGTGTGGCTGCCTTCGTGATCGCACTTGAGCAGTTCGCCGCCGCGCACCCCGACCACACTGGCACCCTGGCACTGCTGGTGACCTCCGACGAGGAGGGCGACGCCATCGATGGTGTGCGCCGTGTCGCCCAGGTGTTTCGCGAGCGCGACCAAGTCATCGACTGGTGCATTACGGGCGAGCCCTCGTCGACGCTCAAGCTCGGCGACCTGCTGCGGGTCGGCCGTCGCGGCACCCTGTCGGCGACGCTGACAGTCAAGGGCATCCAGGGTCATGTCGCCTACCCGGACAAGGCCCGCAATCCTATCCACCAGGCCTTGCCGGCACTTGCTGAGCTGGTGGCACGACGCTGGGACGAGGGTTATGAAACCTTCCCACCAACCAGCCTGCAGGTTTCCAACTTCAATGCCGGCACGGGCGCCAACAACGTGATTCCGGGCGACGCGAAAATCCTGTTCAACCTGCGCTACAACCCGCACTGGAATGCAGCGCAGCTGGAGACGGAGATCGGCGCCGTGCTGGATCGGCACGGGGTGGAATACGATGTGCACTGGCATCGTGGCGGCGAACCGTTCTACACCCCTGAGGGCCGCTTGCGTGCCATTGCGCGCGAAGTGCTGGCCGAATTCGTCGGCATGACACCCGAGGAAAGCACTGCCGGTGGCACCTCCGATGCGCGTTTCATCGCGCCACTGGGCGCGCAATGTATCGAGGTGGGCCCGGTGAACGCAAGCATCCACAAGGTGGACGAAAACGTGTGCGTGGCCGACCTGAAGGCTCTGCCAGCGCTGTATCGGAGCCTGGTCGAACGATTGTTGCTTCCGTAACCAATCCACCAGGGCAAGGTGCTTGCCAGCGCAGCCTTAAACCGGTTAATTTGAATCCATGCCTTGCCCAACTTCACTCGCCAACATGAATTCGAACCGCCGCAATAATGCGCGGACGAATAATCGCGCGCGACCGATGCGGGTCTGCGACTAGGCGAATCAGGACAAGCCGAATCATCAGAAAACCCGCATCGCGAGATGCGGGTTTTTTTGTTTTCCGACCTCGATCATCAACCCTCAAACCTCTGCTCACGGAGTTCCCCATGTGTTCCATCTTCGGTATTTTCGGCCTGCAATCGGGCGACGACCTGCAGGGCCTGCGTCGCCAGGCGCTGGAGCTTTCGCAACGGCAACGCCATCGCGGCCCCGACTGGAGCGGCGTGTACATCGATGATGGAGCGATCCTGGTGCATGAGCGCCTGGCTATCGTCGACCCGGCCGGCGGTTCGCAGCCGCTGCGTTCGGCCGATGGCGGACTGGCACTGGCCGTCAATGGCGAGATCTACAACCATCGCGAGCTGAAGAAGGAACTGGCCCAGCCCTACGAATTCCTGACCGGCTCCGATTGCGAGGTGATCAATGCGCTGTACCGCGAAGACCAGCCGGCCTCGTTCCTCAACCGTCTCAACGGCATCTTCGCCTTCGCGCTGTGGGACAAGGGCGCACGCCGTGCCTTGATCGCCCGTGATCCGATGGGCGTGTGTCCGCTGTACTGGGGCCACGACCGCGAAGGCCGCCTGTGCGTCGCATCCGAAATGAAGGCGATCAGTGGCCTTTGCGCCGATGTCGCCCAATTCCCACCCGGGCATTTCTACGACAGCAAGACCGGAGAGCTTACCCAGTACTACTCGAAGCCATGGCGCGACTACGACGCGACCGAAGGCGTGGAAGTATCGAAGCAGGAACTGCGCGAGGCCTTCGAGCGTGCGGTGCATCGACAGCTGATGACCGATGTTCCCTATGGCGTGTTGCTCTCCGGAGGACTGGACTCATCGCTGGTGGCCGCGGTCGCCGCGCGCTACGCGCGTCATCGCATTGAGGAAGACGACAAGGCCGAGGCCTGGTGGCCGCGGCTACACTCCTTCGCCATCGGTCTGAAAGGCTCGCCGGACCTCGCTGCCGCCGAGATCGCGGGCGAGGCGCTGGGTACGGTACATCACGGCTTCGAGTACACCTTCGAGGAAGGCCTGGACGCACTGCCGGAAGTGATCCGCCACATCGAGACCTATGACGTCACCACCATCCGTGCGTCCACGCCGATGTACCTGCTGGCGCGCCGGATCAAGGCGATGGGAGTGAAGATGGTGCTCTCGGGCGAAGGATCCGACGAGATCTTCGGTGGCTATCTGTATTTCCACAAGGCGCCGAACGCGCGCGAATTCCACGAGGAACTCGTGCGCAAGCTGGACGCGCTCTACAACTATGATTGCCTGCGCGCCAACAAGTCGATGATGGCCTGGGGCGTGGAGCCACGGGTGCCGTTCCTGGACGTGGAGTTCATGGATGTGGCAATGAAGATGGATGCCAGATACAAGATGATCGACAAGACCAGCAGCGGCCCGGCACGAATGGAGAAGGGCATCCTGCGCGAGGCGTTCGAAGGCTACCTGCCGGAATCGATCCTGTGGCGACAGAAGGAACAGTTCAGCGATGGCGTGGGTTATGGGTGGATCGACGGGCTCAAGGCGCATGCCGAGGCGAGGGTAAGCGACCGCGAACTCGCCGCCGCCGGCAAGCGCTTCCCGATCAATCCGCCAGCGACCAAGGAAGCGTATTACTACCGCAGCGTGTTCGAAGAGTTCTATCCGGGGCCGGCGGCGGCGGAAACGGTGCCGGGCGGCAAGTCGATCGCCTGTTCCTCGCCTGCGGCGATCGCGTGGGACGCGAGTTTTGCCGGTGCTGCGGATCCTTCAGGCAGGGCGATTGCAGGAGTGCATAACGCGGCATTGTGACGTTGCTCATCCCTCTCCCATTTCGGCAGAGGGTGCGCCGCAGGCGCGGAGAGGGTTCGGCTCTTGTCTTCTTTTGTCTAGTGGCTGACATCGAGAAGCCCAACCCTCTCCCTGCGCGCTGGCGCGCGCTGTCCCTCTCCCGAAATGGGAGAGGGTGGAGCCGCTACTGCGGCTTCAATCTCAACGTGTAAGCCGCCTTCCCCGGCAAAAACGGCGTTGGCGTCCCATGTACCCAATCCTCGTGGCCCGCCCCCCAGAACGGCGACAGCGGATTGCCGCTCTGTCCGCCGGGCATGTGGATGATGCCGTC
>JBDTPP010000204.1:0-4348 GCA_039932615.1 Pseudoxanthomonas sp. | reverse complement strand
AAGGAGAGGGGCGATCAACGGAGAAGCCCATGAAATACCTGCACGCCATGATCCGCGTCCACGACCTTGATGCCACCAGCAAGTTCTTCACCGAAGGACTGGGCCTGTCGGAAACCCACCGCATCGAAAACCAGGCCGGTCGCTTCACCCTGGTCTACTTCGGTGCCCCGGCCAATCCGGAGGCCGAAATCGAACTGACCTACAACTGGCCGGCTGACGAAGGGAGTGCTGACGAAAACTACGGTAGCGCCCGCAACTTCGGCCACCTTGCCTTCGAGGTCGATGACATCCATGCGACCTGCGCACACCTGCAGTCGCAGGGCATCACCATCAACCGTCCGCCACGCGATGGACGCATGGCCTTCGTGCGTTCGCCCGACCTGATCTCCATCGAACTGCTGCAGAAGGGCAAGGCGCTGACGCCGCAGGAGCCGTGGTTGTCGATGCCGAACACCGGGGTCTGGTAAACCGGCATCCCGAATTCTCCCCGCGTGGGAGCGACGTAAGTCGCGAAGGAATACGCTTGACTCTTTCGCGGCTTACGTCGCTCCCACGGTGGGCGTGGCAACAGGCGGCTGATTCGCCCCTGCCCCTATAATTTCTCCGCCTTCCGCAGGAAACCACGCATGTCCACCACCGCCGAGTTGCTCGCCACCGGGCGGCATTACTACCTTCCGGTCTACCGTCCGCGCGAGGTCGTGCTGGAACGCGGCCAGGGCGCGCGTGTCTGGGACAGCGAAGGCGTCGAATACATCGACCTGTCGGCGGGCATAGCCGTATGCGGGCTGGGCCACAACGATCCCGACCTGGTCGCGGCGCTGACCGAACAGGCGGGCAAGCTGTGGCACACCAGCAACGTCTTCTACAGCGAACCGCCGCTGCGCCTGGCCGAGGAGCTGGTCGTGGCCTCGCGTTTCGCCACCCGCGTGTTCCTGTGCAACTCCGGCGCCGAAGCCAACGAGGCGGCAATCAAGCTGGTGCGCAAGTGGGCGACGGCGCAAGGTCGTTCCCCGGACCGGCGCGTAATTGTCACTTTCCGCGGCAGTTTCCATGGCCGTACCCTGGCGACCGTAACGGCGACCGCGCAACCGAAGTACCAGGAAGGCTACGAACCGCTCCCCGGCGGCTTCCGCTACGTCGATTTCAACGACGTTGCGCAGCTGGAGCAAGCGATGGCCTCGGGCGATGTCGCCGCGGTATTGGTGGAACCGGTCCAGGGCGAAGGCGGGGTGATGCCGGCGGCCGAGGGTTTCATACGTGGCGTGCGTGAACTGTGCGACCGGCATGGCGCGTTGCTGGTGCTGGATGAGATCCAGTGCGGCATGGGCCGCACCGGCACCCTGTTTGCGCATTGGCAGGACGCAGTCGTCCCCGACATCGTTACGTTGGCCAAGGCATTGGGCGGCGGTTTCCCGATCGGGGCGATGCTGGCCGGTCCGAAGGTCGCCGAGGTGATGCAGTTCGGCGCGCATGGCACCACCTTCGGCGGCAATCCGCTGGCGGCGGCGGTGGCGCGGGTGGCATTGCGCAAGCTGGGATCGGAGGAAATCGCGTCCAATGTCGCCAGGCAGTCGCAGGCGCTGCGTGATGGACTTGCATCACTCGACGCGGAGTTCGGCCTGTTCTCCGAAATACGCGGCCGCGGGCTGATGCTGGGGGCGGTGCTGAAACCGGAATACGCGGGACGTGCCGGGGAGATCCTTGATCATGCGGCCGCGCATGGTTTGCTGATGCTGCAGGCGGGGCCGGATGTGCTGCGCTTCGTGCCGGCGTTGAATATCAACGATGAAGAGATTGCGGATGGTCTGCAACGTCTGCGTCTTGCGCTGCGTGCGTGGACCGCAAACAACCCATGAAAGCTGTCCAGCGGTTGGAGGATGGCAGCGTAGGCGTCATGCCCAGCCAGGCCGCTGTTGGAAACGCCAGGAAAGCAGCAGACCAGTGACTCCAGGCCTCCGGCTTGCCAAGACACTGAATGCCATCGAGCTGCTGAAGAGCACTTCCGCCCTCCTGGGGCGACGCCTGGACTGAAATCGGTCGACTTCCTTCACGCGTCGCCCAACGCTTGGGCCAGGTCCGCGATCAGGTCTTCCACATGTTCCAGCCCCACCGACAGGCGCAACAGGTTCTGCGGTGTGGTCGGGTGCGGACCTTCCACGGAGGCGCGGTGCTCGACCAGCGATTCGCAACCGCCCAGCGAGGTGGCGTTGGTGAACAGCTGCAGTTTGCCGGTGACCGACAAGGCAGCTTCCCGGCCGCCGCGCAGCTGCATGCTGAGCATGCCGCCGAAATCGCGCATCTGCTTGGCGGCGATAGCATGCCCGGGATGTGAAGCCAGGCCCGGATAGTTGACGCGCGCGACCTGCGGCTGCGCTGCCAGGAACTCGGCTATCCGTCGCGCATTGGAACAATGCAGGGCCATGCGCGCTGGCAGCGAACGGCAGCCGCGCAGGGTCAGCCAGGCATTGAACGGCGACAGCACCGCACCGGTAATGTGCAGGCGATGCGCTACCTTGGCGTAGAACCCGTCCTCGAGCTTGAATGCCAGGGCGCCGCCCAGTACGTCGCTGTGGCCGCCGAAGTACTTGGTGGTGGAATGCATGACGATGTCCGCACCCAGTGCGAGCGGTTGTTGCAGCACCGGCGACGCAAACGTGTTGTCGCAGACCAGCACCGCTTCGTGGGCCACTGCAAGCGCTGACAACGCGGCAATGTCGCTCACCTTCATCATCGGATTGGATGGGGTCTCGACCCACAGCAGGTCCACGCCTGCCGCACACACCGTGCTGACAGCCTGCAGGTCAGCCATATCCACGCGCTGCACGATGATGCCGCGCCCGGGCAGGAACTCATCGGCCAATATGCGCACGCCCGAGTAGCAGTCGTCGGGCAAGACAACGCGTGCGCCGGACGGCAGCGATTCCAGCAGGCTCGCAGCCGCCGCCATGCCCGAGGCGAAGGTCAGAGCCGCGGTGGCGCCTTCCATCGCGGCAATCGCGGTGCGCAAACGGTCGTTGGTGGGATTGCCTTCGCGCTGGTACTCGTAACCGGCGATGCGTTCGCCTGCCGGGCCATGCCTGAAGGTGGTCGCCAGGTGGATGGGTGGCGTGGCGGCACCGGTTTCGTGGTCGCTCTCGCCACCGGCATGGATCGCTAGGGTTTCAAGTCGCATGGGCGTGTGCTCGTTGCAGTGGGAGAGAGAGGCGTGGCAAAGCGCAATACGGGTTCACTATGGGGTTCTCGCTGTCCTAATGGCCGGGCAGCGCAACACCACATCGCCGGCAGTGTCCGGCATCTAGCTCATGGTCGGAAAGGCCGCAGCTGCCGCAGACCGCCGGTTTTCGCGGAGGGCGCAAGGTGTTGGCCAGTTCCGCGGTGAATATGCCGGTGGGCACGGCGATCACGCTGTAGCCGATCAGGATAAGCACCGAGGTGATCAGGCGGCCGAGCGGGGTCGTTGGCGCGATATCGCCGAATCCGACCGTCGCCATGGTCACGATCGCCCAGTACATGCCGGTGGGGATGCTGGTGAATCCGTGCGCGGGACCTTCGATCACGTACATGAGCGAACCAAAGATGACCACTACGGTCAGCAGTGCGCAGACGAAAACAAAGATCTTGTAGCGGCTGCGCAGCAGCGAGGTGATCAGCACGCCAGCTTCGCTGGAATACTGGACCAGCTTCAAGATGCGGAATACGCGCAGCAGGCGCAGCACCCGGATCACGATCAGATAGTTGCCGCCCAGGAACAGCAGCGAAAGATAGGTGGGCAGGATCGCCAGCAGGTCGATCACCCCGAAGAAACTCGTCGCGTAGCGCAGCGGTCGCTTCACCGACCACAGGCGCAGGCCGTATTCCAGGGTGAACAGGAGGGTGAAGGCCCACTCGGCGACGAACAAGGCTTCGTGCCAGCGGACCTTGATCGAGGCCACGCTGTCCAGCATGACCACGGCGATGCTGGCCAGGATTGCGACGATCAGCAGCAGGTCGAAATTGCGCTCATCCTTGGCCTCATGGTGGAAGATCCACCGGTACCAGCGATTGCGCCAGCCCTTTTCGCTGGCGGCCAGGAACTCGCGCTCGAACAGGCTCTTCGGTGAACCCTGCTGCGGGTCGTTCATCCCGCCGCGACCACGCGGAACGCGCTTCGCGCAGCCTCCAGGGTCGCTTCGATGATCGCCGCGTCGTGGGCGCTGGACATGAACCCGGCCTCGTACGCAGATGGCGCCAGATACACGCCTCCTTCCAGCATCGCATGGAAAAAGCGGTTGAACGCGGCCGTGTCGCAGGCGATGGCCTGGGCGTAGGTGTCGACCTGTTCGGAAGTGAAGAACAGGCCGAACATGCC
>JBDTPP010000203.1:0-4380 GCA_039932615.1 Pseudoxanthomonas sp. | reverse complement strand
CGGCGTCGAATCGGAAAGGAAAAGGCCAATGAGCGCATCCGAAACGCTGGCCGCAATTTCTAAGCCTAGTTATGCAAGGGAAAAAATAGGTGCGAAATTCATAGTGCAATAGGTTGGGGTGAGCTTGCGAACCCCAACAGGCACTTCGGATTGTCAGCATAGCTCCATCCGTCGTTACATCCGTGATGGTGAAGCCCATGGGGTGCACCGGCGGAGTCGGTGCCTGCGTAGGCTGAAAGGTGAGGTTGTTTGGGTTCACTTCGTTCACCCCAACGTATGTTGCCGCGGGTGGCGCCAGCGAACATCGCAGCGCCCATCCGGATTGTTTTCCCGGGTCCTTTGGACCCGATGCTGGCCGGCCAAGAGACGCCAGATCTTGATCCAGATCAATGCCCCCGTCGGGCCTTGGCGCACTGTAGAGGCCCGCCGCAGGTGCGCACGTTTGGAGTCGGTCATGTTCAAAGACATCGTCGTTCCCATCACCGGCAACCAGGGCGACAAATATGCCGTCAACGTGGCACTGGACCTCGCAGCAGCTCATGAGGCCCGCCTGACCCTGCTCGAGTTGGTCAGCTTGCCGACGCCCCCCGCCAGCCCCTTCGGAATGATGCCCGACCTGGGCATGACTGACGTCTATCGCGAGCTGCGCCTGCAAGCCCTGCGCAACGTCAAGGCATGGCAGGAAACGTTGGCGGACGAAAAGGTGCTCCATGAAGTGCGGCTGGTCGAAGCCATGTTCACCGAACCTGCGCAATTGGCTGCCCACCAGGCCCATCATGCGGACCTGGCCGTGGTGGCGGGCGTGACTGGCGATTCCAGCGCAGGGGACATGGCCCATGACTTCTTTGCCGGCATGCTTATGCAGTCCGGGCGTCCACTGCTGGTGGTCCCGCCAAGGTGCAAGACCGAGGTTCCGCCGCGCCGCATCGTCATTGCCTGGCATCCCACCCGGGGGTGCGCGCGTGCGATCCACGATGCGCTGCCATTGCTGAAGAAGGCGGAGCAGGTCGATGTGCTGATGGTGGATCCGGCCGCAGGCGACGGTGGTGAAAAGGACAAGCCCGGCGCCGACGTGGTCGCCCACCTGGTCCGGCACGGCGTGCCTGCCGAAGTGCACGTCCGCAACTCAAGCGGAAGCCGGGTGGCGGCAGTGCTGCTGGATCATGCCCGCGACATGCGCGCCAACATGCTGGTGGTGGGCGGCTACGGTCATTCCCGTCTTCGCGAATGGGCGTTGGGTGGGGTGACCCGCGAACTGTTGTTCGGCGCCACGTTGCCGGTGTTCTATTCGCATTGATATTGCATGGTGAATCAATCGGGGGTGAGCTGACGAATGCCGACAGGCAGTGAAATAGGTTGGGGTGAGCTTGCGAACTCCAACGTGCCCGGCGAAGATGGATCAATGAGGTATCGACGCACTCGCCAGGAAGGCGGAACCTATTTCTTCACGGTCAACCTTGCCGACCGCTCATCGCGATTGCTGGTGGAGCAGGTCGATCTGTTGCGCGACAGTGTCCGCAAGGTCAAGCAGCGTCATCCATTCGATATCCTGGGCTGGGTGGTGTTACCCGAGCACATGCACGCCCTGTGGACGTTGCCGGAAGGGGACGGCGATTGCGCCATGCGCTGGATGCTGATCAAGGCGGGTTTCTCCCGCAAGATTGCGCCAGGCGAGCGCATCCGCGCCAGTCGGCGGAGCAAGGGCGAACGCGGCATCGGGCAACGGCGTTTCTGGGAGCAACTGATCGTTGACGACGGCGATCTGCAACGGCATAGGGAATACATCCATATAAACCCTGTCAAGCATGGTCATGTGGCGCGGCCTTCGGATTGGTCGCATAGCTCCATTCATCGATATATCCGTGAAGGTGAGCTGGCCAAGGATTGGAGCGCGCCGCCAGAATCGGAGGTCACGCACGCTGAAAAGTGAAGGCTGTTGGGGTTCACTTCGTTCACCCCAACCTATGCGAACCTTGATGTTGGAAGTCGTATGCGGCGCCCCCATTCATCAGGACAAGTCCACGAGGAAATCCCCATGAGCGAACATGACAACAACACCAGCACGGCAGTTGCCGGCGCACAGCGCACCGAGATCGCCACCCTTGCTGGCGGCTGCTTCTGGGGTGTGGAGGAAATCCTGCGGGCGGTGCCCGGAGTAATCGAAACCGACGTGGGCTATACCGGCGGCTGGCTGGAGAATCCGACCTACGACGATACCCATGACAGCAAGTCGGGGCATGCCGAGGCGATCCGTATCACCTTCGATCCGTCCTTGCTCAGCTACGAAGACCTGCTGCAGGACTGGTTCTTCAAACTGCATGACCCGACCACGCTCAACCGCCAGGGCAATGACGTGGGCACTCAATACCGCTCGGCGCTGTTTCCGCACACACCGGAGCAGAAAGCGACGGCTGAAGCGGTGATTGCGCGGGTCAATGCATCGGGCAAATGGAAACAGCCGATCACCACTTCCATCGAGCCGGAAGCGACCTGGTACAGCGCCGAGTCCTACCACCAGGACTACCTGCGCAAACATCCCGGTGGATACAGCTGTCACTTCATGCGCGAGTAGCCTGGGCCTTGGTCCGACACTTCGTTTGAAGTAATCGCGTTTGAAAGGTGGCTGTCGAGTCGCCACTTCGCTCAGTCGAAAAGATTCCCGTGGTGCATATGCAGGAATGGCGCCGAGTTGCGGTTCAGCCGATTGGCATACTCATCACGGCATCCTTCCTGCAAAAGGAACACCATTACCATTCATACAGCAGGAGTGGCGCCATGGAATCGATCCAACCCACCAACCCGGGCAGCGTTGCCAGCGGGCTGCCTTCATGGAACGAGACGTTGCGCGATGGCAGCCAGGTTTTGATACGTCCCATACGCGGCGAAGATGCGCCTGCAGAGCGCGCCTTCATTGAAGCTCTCTCGCCCGATGCGCGACATAACCGTTTCCTGGGGCAGGTCGGGCATCCCAGCGATGCCATGGTCAAGCATTTCGTCGAACTGGACTTCGTCCACGAGCTGGGCTTCGTCGCGGTCGACCAGGCCGGTGATGCCGATGTGTTCCTGGGCGTGGGCCGCTACAGCACCGGCCCGGGCGACAATCCCACTTCCTGTGAGTGCGCGGTCAGCGTGCTGGATGCGTGGCAGGGTCGCGGACTGGGAACTGCGTTGATGACCCATCTGATCGAAGCGGCGAAGGAGCGCGGTGTCACCCGCATGTGGTCGCTGGACGCTGTGGAAAACAACAAGATGCGTGACCTGGCCAATCACCTCGGCTTCGAGCGCAAGCCCGACCCGGATAATTCCTCGCAGGTACTGCATACGCTTGCGCTTTGAAATGGGTCGGACCCTGCGCGTAGTGCGGTACGCGCAGGGGTGTCGCGTTCAATCGATGCGGTAAACCCGCGCCTTGGGCAGGTCTTCGTCGACCTGCAGGAACCAGCGGCCGGCGATGCCGGGGATGACCAGGATATCCGGCGACTCGAATGGCTTGTGCAGCTTCATGCTGCCCTTGAGCACCTTCCAGGTCTGGCCGTTCTCCAGCACGAACTCGGTGCCCGGTTCCCAGCCCATGACCGAACCTTTCAGTCGGCTGCGGATTGGTTCGTCGTTGAAACCGATCAGCGAGGAAGCGGCGCGTTCGGTCTGCGCCCCGGCCTTGCCGGCTGCCACTGCTTCGGTTATGTCGTCGCGCAACAACCGTTTCAACAGTTGCAATTGTTCGGGCGAGAGCGTGTCCAGGCCGGTGGCACGCAATTGATCCGTGCTCAGGCGCTGCTCGAGATCGACGTAAGGCTGCTGCGACACCACCGCCAGCGAAGCCAGTGAGAGCGTCAATCCAAGTACATATGTTGCGAGCATGCTGACCACTCCGGCAGCAGGTTCGTGGCGCTTGTTACCGCTAGGCAACAAGTTTGAGTCGGTTGTGTTGCAGGTTCGTGACCAGCCTCAATGCAATCCGCGATGGAGTCGTGGGAGCGATCTCGGCCGCGGTGCTTGATCGGCAAGGTCGCATCGCGACTTAGGTCGATCCCACACCTTGCCACCCCATGCCCGCGCGCTGGCAGGGGCTGGGACGGGCGAGCGCTCCGCCCCGTGGGACATGGGTTTGGGATCAGTGATTCATACAGTCCCGCTGCCAGGCAGTTGCCAGTTCACTGGTACGAGCTCGGCGCGCAAGGGGTCCCAGGACAATGCCCATTCGGCGATGTGGCCGACCGGCAAAGCCGGAGAAAACATGTAGCCCTGGCCAACGTCGCAGCCAAAGCCCCGCACCAGCAGCAACTCCTCCACGTTTTCAATGCCTTCGGCCACTGTGCGTACCTTGAGCTCCAACGCCATTTTCAGGTTGGCCTCGAGCATTGTGCGCAGCCGTGCGTT
>JBDTPP010000202.1:0-4394 GCA_039932615.1 Pseudoxanthomonas sp. | reverse complement strand
TGGCGATCCAGATGATCATCAACAAGGAACTGGGCCTCAACTTCATCGAGAACCCGTGGCAGGGCAGCTTCGCCGTCGATTACCTGACCGACCTGGTGGAAGAAGCCGTGTACAAGGAATTCGAGGCGATAAGTGACCGCGGTGGCGTGCTTGGCGCCATGGACACCATGTACCAGCGCGGCAAGATCCAGGAAGAGTCGCTGTATTACGAACACAAGAAGCACGACGGCAGCCTGCCGCTGGTGGGAGTCAATACCTTCCTGCCGCGCGAACACGGTGGAGACATCGTCACCGAGATCGAGCTGATCCGTTCGACCGAGGAGGAAAAGGGCCAGCAGATCGCCAACGTGCTCGGCTGGCAGCAGTCGCGCAACGCCTTTGCGCCCGCGGGCGAGACCGAGCATGGACATATGGTCGAGTCGCAGGATGAAGCTGCGCCCGATCAAGGCAGCCACGATGGCCATGGCCTGGCGTATCTGCAGAACACCGCGCGTGAACGCCGCAATGTTTTCGAGGCCTTGATCGAGGCGGTGAAGACCCACTCGCTGGGACAGATCAGCCATGCCCTGTATGACGTAGGTGGCGAATACAGGCGCAACATGTGATCTGCTGCGGGCGCCCACTCCATGCGTAATCCCCTGCAGGAACAACTGCTCAAGGCCGGCCTGGCGAAGAAGTCCAAGCTGGACCAGGTGGCGCGCGAGCAGGCCAAACAGCGGCATGCGAAGTCGGGGCCCGTGGCCAATACCGAACAGGCCGAAGTGGAACGCGTGCGCCTGGAGAAAGTGGAGCGCGACCGCGCGCTGTCGGCCGAGCGCAACGCGCAGGCGCGGTTGCAGGAGCAGCGGGCGCAGGTACGGCAGATCGTGGAGCAGAACCGGCTCAAGCCGGAGGGCGAGATCGATTACCGCTTCACCCATGCAGGCGTGATCCGCAACGTGCTGGTCACCGACGCGGTGCGCCAGCAGCTGGCCAACGGCAGCCTGGTCATCGCCTGCCATGACGCGGGCTATGCCATCGTGCCGCGCGCCGCGGCCGGGAAGATCGAGGTGCGCGATGCGTCGATGATCGCGCTGGACCACGGGCGCGTTGCGCCGCCTGCACCAGAGGCGGGCGAAGACGACGACCATTACAGCCAGTTCAAGGTGCCGGACGATCTGGTCTGGTAGCGATACAGGTTGGGGTGAACGAAGCAAGATAGTTTGGGGTGAACGAAGTGAACCCCAACGTCCTGGAGCCCGATTGGCAGAGCGTTGGGGTTCGCAAGCTCCCCCCAACCTATGCACTGCTGAAGCTGCCCCGTCATTGCTTCAACCGCGACGTGCCGCCTCGATCTTCGCGATGTCGATCTTGTGCATGGTCATCATCGCCTCGAAGGCGCGCTTGGCCGCCGCGCGGTCCGGGTCGACGATGGCATCGGTCAGGGCGCGCGGGGTGATCTGCCAGTTCAGGCCCCACTTGTCCTTGCACCAGCCGCAGGCGCTTTCCTGGCCGCCGTTGCCGACGATGGCCTCCCACAGGCGGTCGGTTTCGGCCTGGTCGTCGGTGGCGACCTGGAACGAGAACGCCTCGCTGTGCTTGAACTGCGGTCCTCCGTTCAAACCCAGGCAGGGGATGCCCAGCACGGTGAATTCGACGGTCAACTCGTCGCCTTCCTTGCCCGACGGGAAATCGCCGGGCGCGTAGTGCACCGCCTTGACCTCGCTGTCGGGGAAGGTGGCGGCGTAGAACTTCGCGGCTTCGTGCGCGGCGCGGTCGTACCAGATGCAGATCGTGTTCTTGGGGGTCATCTCGTTTCTCCAGGAAGGGAAGCAGGGCGTGGAGGGGTCGGCCAGGGTTGCGCGCCGCAGGTGGCGGCGAGGTGAACGTGGTGGGTGGTCCGCGTATCGACAGTTCCGGCTATCTGGGCGACGAACCAGCGGCGGGCAAATCGACAGGCTTGCCGCGCCAGCGGGCGAGGCGCGTGAGCCGGGCCTTTGGATTGGCACGGATGCCGCACTGTCCCTTTCGCCTGCGGGGTGCATGGAGTAGCTTGCGTGCGGGGTGGTATTGGCCACAAGGGGAAGTCGAATGGCGTCGGATCAGTTGATTGCAGTAGCCACGGACGCGTTGCGCGGCCTGGTGCAGGCGGCGGTGCCGCCGGGCACGGTGGTGATGGTGGGGGCGCCTTCGCCCGATGGCGAGGCGATGGCGGGCCTGTCGGTGCATCTGTTCCGCATCGCGCTGTTGCCCTTGGCGCGGGCGGTGCCAGTGCTGGGCACGGATGGGCGGCGCATGCGCCCGGAGGTCGGCCTGCAACTGGATTACCTGGTCACCGGACTCGGTGGCGAGCCACTGCAGGAACTCGGCCTGCTGGGCAATGCGCTGCAGGCGCTGGGCGATACGCCAGTGCGCGAACGCCATGGGCTGGCTGCGCTGCTGTCGCAACCGGACCGGTTGGCGACGATCGCCGCGGGTGCGGTCACCATCCAATGGCGCGTGCTGGACCTGCCGGTCGACCAGCAGTGCCAAGTGTGGTTGGCCAGCGGAATGAAGCAGCGCGGTGGCTTGTTCTGCCGCGCCGAGGCGGTCTGGCAGGCAGTGCAGGGCTGAGTTTCCGTCTCCGTTGTAGAAACTGCAAAGTATCCCGATCCCAATCCGTCATGGAGTGCCGCATGCATTTGTCCGTTCCTTTCCGTCGTCCCGCCCTTCATGCCGCCCTGCTGCTCTCGCTGTTCGGCGTGCCGTTGCTGTCGTCCGCGGCCGAGCCCGACCTGGCCGCCATCCAGCGCAGCGTCGTCGCCCAGCACGACGTATCACTGAAGCGCCTGCAGGACTGGATCGCGCTGCCGTCGATCGCCGCTGAAAACCTCAACTCGCGCGAAGGCGCGGAGTACATGGCCACGCTGGCCCGCGAGGCCGGCTTCCAGAAAGTCGAGATCCTCGACACCGACGGCAAGCCGGGTGTATTCGCCACGCTGGATGCGGGTGCGCAGAAAACCGTGGGCCTGTACTTCATGTACGACGTAAAGCAGTTCGACCCCAAGGAATGGAGTTCGCCACCGCTTGAAGCCAGGCTGGTCGACAAGCCCGGCCTGGGCAAGGTGCTGATGGGGCGCGGCGCGGTCAACCAGAAGGGCCCGGAGTCAGCCTTCCTTGCGGCGCTGCATGCAATCAAGGCGTCCAACCAGAAGATGCCGGTGAACCTGGTGCTGGTGGCCGAAGGCGAAGAAGAGATCGGCTCGCCGCATATCGGCCAGCTGGTCCATCGCCCGGAAGTCGAAGCCGCGTTGGGCAAGACGGTAGGCGTGTTCATGCCTGCGGCCTCGCAGGATGCCGACGGCACGGTGACGATCAGTCTGGGCGCCAAGGGGGTGATCGAGCTGGAGCTCATCGCCAGTGGCGAGAAGTGGGGCAGGGGCCCGAAGAAGGACGTGCATTCCTCGCTCAAGGCGATGGTCGACAGTCCGGCCTGGCGCCTGGTGAAGGCGCTCAGCACGCTGGTCTCCGAGGACGGCAACACCATCACCATCGACGGCTATCCGCAGGCGCCGCCGATCAGCGCCGAACACAAGGCGATGGTCGCCGCGGGCGCCGCAGTGCGCAGCGAAGCCAAACGAAAGGAGCTGTTCGGCGTTGAGCACTGGATCGACGATCTGTCGTGGGAGCAGGCCAACGAGCGCCTGGTCTCGCAACCGACGGTCAACATCGAGGGTCTGGTTGCGGGCTATACGGGGCCGGGCGGCAAGACGGTGCTGCCGGGGCGGGCGGTGGCCAAGATGGACTTCCGCCTGGTGCCGGGCATGAAGAAGGATGATGCGGTCGCCGCCTTGAAATCGCATCTGGCCAGGCGCGGTTACGGCGATATCGAGGTCAATGTCAGCGGGGGCTACGACGGTACGCAGACCTCGCCCGACGCGCCGCTGATCCAGGCGCAGCGCGCGGTGCTGGAACGCCGCGGCATCAAACCCTTGTTCTGGCCGCGCAATGCGGGCTCGTATCCGGGCTTCGTGTTCACCGATGCGCCGTTGAGTCTGGCCTCGGGGCATTTCGGCCTGGGCAATGGCAGTGGGGCGCATGCGCCGGACGAGTACTACCTGATTGAATCGACTAACCCGGCGGTGCAGGGGTATGACGGGGCGGTGATGTCGTTTGTGGAGTATTTGTTTGAGTTGGGGAAGTGAAGGCGCCCGAACAACATGTCTAAGGCGCGCAGTCGTAGGGCGGAACCCGCGAAGCGGATTTCGCCGAATGTCTTTTCGCTGAGACACTCTCGTCGACTGGATAAATTCGGCAAAATCGCCTGTGACGGTTTTGCCCTACGGAGCCCGCAGCGTCTGAGAAAAGTTCTGACCTCAGTTAAAACGCCGTCTGGTGCTTCCCGGTCGTGTGTGTGGTTTACCGACACTTTCCAT
>JBDTPP010000201.1:0-4426 GCA_039932615.1 Pseudoxanthomonas sp. | reverse complement strand
AGCCGCTTCTGGTGTGGATTGCGGAGGCACTCCGATCTCCAGCCTGCCTGCTTCTGACGCGACCCCGGCATCGGCAAGGATTACCCTGTGTACCCTTTTTCACCCGGCCCTTGCGATGAAAGCGCTCACCTATCTCGACGACGAGCACATCGAACGCCTCGGCAACCTGCTTGACCAGCGTGCGGTCCCCTTCAGGGGCTTCAACCTGGAGGCGCTTGATGGGTTCCTGTCAGCGCTCGTGGTCGGGCCGGAAGACGTGCCGATGGCGGAATGGCAGCCATCCGTGTGGGGCATGACACCGCGCTGGGAGGGAGATGGCGAGCGCTTGCAGGTAGAAGCGCTATTGCAGGGCCATCAGAACATGGCGACGCAGCGCGTGCGTTTTGGTGATGATCATTTACCCGATCACCTGGTGCCGCTGCTGTGGCTGCCGGGGGATCCTGAAGCGGAGCGCGGCGAAGACAGCGCCGACGACTCCCTGGATATCGGCCGCGACTGGGCGTTCGGTTTCTTCCGCGGTGTCGAGTTGCGCGAAGCGGCATGGGAACGCTGGCTCGACGACAACGAATGGATGGAGGAAGTGTTCGGCTTGCTCGATCGCCTGGCCAGTGGCGAATTGCTGGGCGAAGATCCGACCGCGACGCCAACGCCGGTCAGCTACCGTGAACGCCTGGAGATTGTCGCCAGCCTGCCGGGAATGTTGGCCGACCTGTATCGACACCGGATTGAGGCGTTGACCCCTCGAACACCGATCCGCCGCGGCGACAGCCCGGATCGCAATGCGGCCTGTCCCTGCGGCAGCGGCCGGAAATTCAAGAAGTGCTGCGGCATTGCAGCTCCTGCGTGACCGCGCCGCCACCCGTAATTCACCCAGCAGTGACGAGACGCAGCCAAAGCTGCCGTAGTGACCCAGCTCGCTGGCCGCAGCCGGGTCGAGACCGGTGCACACTTCGAGACCGGCGATGCCACGTTGAGCGAACAGGACAAGCCGCTGCTCGATGATTTCGCCAAGGTCATCCGCGGCAGCCCTTCCGACGCAGTGGTGACGGTGGAAGGTTTCGCCGATCCGGCAGGGTCCAGCGCGTTCAATCGCCGCATTGGCCAGCGTCGTGCCGAAGCGATACTCGATTACCTCACCGCCAATGGTGGCCTTGCTGCTGACCAGGTGCGTGCAGTGAGCTATGGCGACGACCAGAACCGGCAGGTGCGGCCCGGCGCGACAGGTGCGGACGCCGGCGACAATCGCCGCGTGGCATTGCTGATTGACCACGCCGTCAGCGGCACATCAACTTCGATGTAGGGGATCGAGGCAATGCGGCATCGATCCGGTCTTCTTGGAGGGTCGATGCCGCGTCCGCACCGGCATCAGCCGTGCGCTGCCGATTCACGCGTCGTTTGGTTCGTTTCCCGCCCACGCACTAGACTGGAGCGCCGCATCGCGGCAAACCACGATGCGGCGCCCCACTTCCCGGAAAAAACGACGCGGCATGTGCAAATACCTGTTTCTGTTCGTATTGGTGGGTTGCCTTGGCGCCTGCCAGCAGAAGGCGCCCGTTGAAGCACCGGCCACCATCATCGACATGCCTGCCAACAACGAGCAGGGCGGCGCGCTCAGTGGTGGTTCCCTGACGGCGCCGATGACACCCCGGCCCGACCTGCTTGAAGGCACGCGCTGGCCTGCGGTCCAGGTGACGTCCGGGCAGGCTTATGTAAGTTGCGACCTGGACTATGTCGCCAAAGGTGATGGGGAGCCCTTGGTCGACCTTTCCTACGAAGGAGTTCTCGCCGCCGTGGAGCCTTGCAGGCAGGCAGGCGTCGTGCGGCTGCGCTATGAGGGCAAGATCAGCACCGACTTTACCGCGCTGGTCGAACGCGTGGCCAACATAGCCAAGCGCCTGCAGATCAACCGGCGCATCCTCGATCTCGATTCCAGCGGCGGCCACGTCGAAGACGCGATGAAGGCAGGCGATGCCATTGGAGCCTCGCAATGGACGCTGTGGGTGCGCGACGATGCCATCTGCCACAGCGCCTGCGTGCTTATCCTGGCGGCGGGAGACAGCCGCCAGGTCGCCGGCAAGGTGGGCATCCACCGCATGCTCCGGGTCGACTCCACCGCGACCACGCGCGCCGAACTGAGCCAGGAGCTGCGCGAGGTCTATGCGCTGATGAAGCAATACCTGGAGCGCAACGGCGCGTCGGCGGCGGTGGCCGACCTGATGATGACCGTGCCCAACCGCAAGCTGCGCCTGCTGACCGAGGAAGAGCTGCAGGAGTACGGGCTGGAGGGTACCAACGCGGTCCAGGATGACCTGGAGCGGATCCAGCTGACCCGCAAGTGTGGCGATGACTTCGTGCGCCGCAAGGATGACTTCAGCCGCAGCTACGATCGCGAATGCGCGCAGCCCGGCAAGGCCGTGGAGGAAGTGGACCGGTGCGCGGCGGAACTGCAACAGCAGTTCGGTTTCCCGGATCCGAAATGCCCCGCGGACAGCCCGCTGTCCTCGGAGGAAAGCGGCAATCACCTCAACGCAGGTGGCCAGGCGGGCGTCAAGTAACTCGCTTGCGTGGCGCCGTTATGGGCTAGCCTAAGCGCCCATCCACGGAGCACTACCCATGCCCATAGAGACCCTCCCGATTGAAATACGGATGCTGGCCTGGTCAATTGCCCTGGGGCTGGTGCATGTGTTGCTGGGCGCAACCCTGATGACGCAACAGCGCGGGCTGAAGTGGAATACGGGCGCACGTGATGGCGAAGCCCGGGCATTGACCGGGGTGGCCGCGCGCGTGGACCGTGGCTTGAAGAATTTCCTCGAAACCTTTGGTTTTTTCGCCGCCGCTGCGTTGGCGGTGGTATTGACCCAGCGGGCGAACGCCGAGACGGCTCTTGGCGCGCAAGTGTATTTCTGGGCGCGACTGGCCTATCTGCCTATCTATGCCGCCGGGATTCCGTATCTGCGCACGCTGGTCTGGGCGGTATCGGTCTGGGGACTGCTGCAGCTGTTGTGGGTACTGCTCTGATCGTCGATGGCCGCCGCGCCACCATTCGCGTTCCAGCTGGCGCATAACCCGCGTTTCTGCACGGGCGTCAGTTGCTTGATCTGGTACTCGGCAATGCTGGCCTCCGAGCGGCCGGGATAGGCGCACTGGCCGAGCAGGCGCAAGGGCGGGTGCGAGCGCGTGTAGCGTGCGCCGGTTCCCGCGGCATGCTTGGCGAAGCGTTGGATGACATCGGTCGCGATACCCGTGTACAGACTGCCGTCGCGGCATTCCAGGAGGTATACGTACCAGGTCGATTGCGGTTTCAACGTCCTCCACCCCCCCCGCCACCGCCGCCGCCCCCCGATGAGCCGCCACCGCCACCGCCCGATGAGCTCCCGGGCACGTGGGAAGAAGAGGCGATCTGCGAGCTCAGGCTATTGCCGATCGCCTTGCTGAAGCTGCCCAGGTCGCCGATGCTGCTGCCGTGGTACCAGGCGATGCCCGCGGTTGCTGCCGCTACTGCAGCGGCGCCTGCAGCCACCGTGAACTTCTTCGTCCAGGCATCCTCCACGTCCAGCGCCACCGCGTAGGGCAACAACATCTCGTAGCGCTTGGCATCCAGTGCGGGCGGGGCCTCGGGTCCGGGGAGGTTCTTCAGTTCATCGCGCTCGGCGACGGAAAGATAGAGTTTCAGGCCTTCGATCTCGTCCAGCAGCTTGCGGCCCGCGGGCGTTGGCGCCTTCACCAGTACGCCGAACACGACCAGTATCAGCACCATCAATGCCAGCACGCCGATGACCAGCGGGATTCCGCCGCCCTGGCCCAGTAGCAACGCCAGCAAACCGCTGGCCACCACGATCAGGAAGGCGGTGCCGATGCTGCCACCATTGCGCACGAACAACTCCGGCTTGAAACGCTTCTCCAGCACCGCCGCGTGTGCCGCCTGCGCCCCGGAAACAGTGGAAGCATTGGTGTTCTTCAGTTCCAGCGTGGATTTGCCGTCGACGAACAACTTCGTCAGCAGGGTCTGCTGTTCCGTGGTGGCCGGTAGGCCGGTAGCCGGAATCTTCTCCAGTTCCCAGTCGTCCTTCAGCAAGCCCTTGTCGCGATGGATGCCGACATTGCCGGCCACCGCCAGTGACAGCAGGTCGGCCGAGAAACAGCGGGTGTCGTATGCCATCCGGCGCATATAGCGCAGGCCGGCGGGTGAGTAACCAGCGGGTGGATCATAACGGGCGATGATCACGCCAGGCTTGGGGTCGCGGCCGAGGCGCTGCCAGCGCCGCGCGCAGAACAGCAGCAGCGCGATCAAGCCGGCCAGTGCGATCAGCACGCCGCGATTGTCCTTGAGTAGCCACAGCCAGCGCTGGGTGGATGTTGGCGCCACCACCAGGCCTTTGGGGAAGCTCATCACCACGGTCATGCCTTCGCGTGGCGCCAGTGGCTG
>JBDTPP010000200.1:0-4446 GCA_039932615.1 Pseudoxanthomonas sp. | reverse complement strand
GCTTGGTGCCGAGGAACAGGATGATGCCGCGCTTCTGGGCGATGCTCGAGATGAAGTTCATCGCGTCGGTGAACAACGGGACGGTCTTCTCGAGATTGATGATGTGGATCTTGCCGCGGGCGCCGAAGATGTACGGTGCCATCTTGGGATTCCAGTAACGGGTCTGGTGGCCGAAATGGACGCCGGCTTCCAGCATCTGGCGCATGGTGACTTGGGGCATTGCGATAACTCCTGAAAGGGAACCGGCCGCCAGCTTTTGGGTAAAGGCGGTTGCCCGGCCGCGATTGCGGTCTGGCGATGGTTCCGGGGTTGGGCCTCCCTGCAGCTTCCGTGTCCGAACCCGTTGATTTCATTGGAATGATCCAAAGGAATCGCAGGGCACCCCGGCACGGGCTGTGGCAGCAGGTGTGGATTCACCGGTGACGTCCGGCGTGGACGGATTTGCGGGCGGACCCGACAAAGCCGCGGAAGTATAACGGGAACAACGGGTTGCAGACAAGTTGCGCCAGGTACGTGGCTGACCGGGGCGCGAAATCGGCGATAATCCATTCATGGCCATCAATCTCAAGACTCCCCAAGAACTCCAGCAGATGCGCGTCGCCGGCCGCCTGGCCGCCGAAGTGCTGCAGGTCGTCGCCCCGCACGTGAAGCCAGGTGTGACTACCGCCGAGCTGGACCGGGTCTGCCACGACCATATCGTCAACGTGCAGCAGGCCATTCCGGCCAATGTGGGCTACGGCGGCGGCCACGGGCGGATCCCGTTCCCGTTCACGGTCTGCACTTCGGTCAACAATGTCATCTGCCACGGCATGCCCAGCGAGGGCAAGGTCCTGAAGGAAGGCGACACGGTCAATATCGATGTCACCGTGATCAAGGACGGCTGGCACGGCGATACCAGCCGCATGTACTACGTGGGCACGCCGTCGGTCATGGCCAAGCGCCTGGTGGAAGCCACCCGCGAGGCCATGTTCCGCGGCATCCGTACGGTCAAGCCCGGCGCGACCCTGGGCGATGTCGGCCACGCGATCCAGGAATACGCCGAGTCGCAGCGCTTCAGCGTGGTCCGCGAGTATTGCGGGCACGGCATCGGCAAGGTCTACCACGACGAGCCGCAGGTGCTGCATTACGGTCGTCCGGGCGACGGCGTGGTGCTGAAGCCCGGGATGACCTTCACCATCGAACCGATGATCAACGAAGGCACCCGTTACACGCGCCTGCTCCCCGACGGCTGGACCGTGGTCACCAAGGACCGCAAACTCTCGGCGCAGTGGGAACACACTGTCGCGGTGACCGAAGACGGCGTCGAGATCCTGACCCGGGTGCCGGGCGACGACAACGACCTGTGAGCACCCCGTTGTGAGCATCCCGGCCACTGCGGACGGAACAATGGCGCGGTCGTCCGGGGGCGAAAGCGATACCGCATGGTCCGCGGAATCGCGCGCGACGCTCAATGCTTCCGACACCAAGTTGGCGAAACGCTTTGACCAGGGCGATGAAGTCGATCGGCTGGTCGCCTTGCGTGCGCGAAGCGCTGATCATCTGTTGAAGGAAGCCTGGGCGCTCTGCGTTCCCGCCGATGCGCCGCTGGCGCTGTTCGCGGTCGGCGGCTACGGGCGGGGCGAGTTATTCCCGCAATCGGACATTGATTTGCTGGTGCTGGCCGACGGCGACACCCAGCAGGCCCTGCACCCGGCGTTGTCCCGGTTCTTCGCCATGGTCTGGGATGCAGGCCTGCCAGTCAGCCACGCGGTGCGCTCGGCCAGCCAGTGCACCGAAGCGGCCGCCGACCAGGCCGTGCTTACCGCACTGGTCGAATGGCGCGCGTTGTGCGCCGACGAGGGCGCGCAAGCGGCCTTGGTCGCAGCGATTTCTCCGACCCAAGTCTGGCCGCCACGTGATTTCTTTGTCGCCAAGCGCGAGGAGTTGCGTCTGCGCCATGCGCGCTTCGGCGACACCTCGGAAAACCTGGAGCCGAACATCAAGGAAGGCCCCGGTGGCCTGCGTGACCTGCATACGCTGGGCTGGATGGCGTTGCGCACTTTCGGCGTGCGCGAACTCGAGCCACTCGTCGGCCTGGGCCATGTCGGTCCGGATGAAGCCGCTGCCCTGGCGCGCGAACGTCGCTCGCTGGGACGGCTGCGTTACGGCCTGCACCTGGTCGCCGGGCGTCCGGAAGAGCGGTTGCGCTTCGATCACCAGAAGACCCTGGCCGAGCGCCTGGGTTTCGTCGATGACGAGGAAACCCTTGGCGTCGAGAAGATGATGCAGGGCTTCTACCGCAGCGCCGCGATCGTGCGCCGGGTCAGCGATCGCCTGCTGCAGCGTTTCGAGGAACAGTTCGACGGCGAGGCCCTGCCCGAACCGCTGGATGAAGCCTTTGCCTTGCGCCGCGGCTACCTTGCCGCGCGCGACCCCGGCTGGCCGCAGGCGGATGTCTCTGCGGTGTTTGCATTGTTTGCCCGATGGGCGGAACACCCGGAAGTGCGCGGCCTGCATTCGCGCACCGCGCGTGCGTTGGCCGAGTCGTTGACCCACCTGTCCTCGTTCGAAATTGCAACGCCTGCCCAGCGCGATGCCTTCATGGCCCTGTTGAGGATGCCGCGCGCAGTGGAGACGCTGACCCGCATGGCCCGGCTTGGCGTGCTGGGGCAGTGGATCCCCGCCTTTGCGCGCGTATCCGGGCGCATGCAGTTCGACCTGTTCCATGTTTATACCGTCGATCAGCACACGCTGATGGTGCTGCGGAACATCGCTGCGTTTTCCTCGGGTCGCGCCGACGAGCGTTTCTCCATCGCCCATGAAGTGTGGCCGCGACTGCGCAAGCCGGAGCTGCTGCTGCTGGCCGGCCTGTTCCACGATATCGCCAAGGGTCGTGGTGGCGACCACTCCCAGCTGGGAGCGGTCGATGCCCGCGAATTCTGCGCCGCGCACCGCCTCAGCGAGGGCGACACGGCACTGGTCGCCTGGCTGGTCGAGCAGCACCTGCGCATGTCAGTGACCTCGCAGAAGCAGGATATTTCCGATGGCGAGGTCATCCATCGATTCGCCACCCTGATTGGCGACCGCGAACGCCTGGACTACCTGTACCTGCTGACCTGCGCCGATATCGCCGGCACCAGCCCGAAATTGTGGAACGCATGGAAGGACCGCCTGCTTGCGGACCTGTATTTCGCCACGCGCCGGGTCCTGCAGGAAGGGCTGGAACAGCCTGCCGATGTTGGCGAGCGCGTGGTCGAAGCACGCGCGTCGGCGAGCGCGCTGCTGGGATTGCAGGGCTTTGACGCAAGGATTGCGAACGAATTGTTTTCGGCAATGCCTGAAGAGGCGTTCCTGCGCTACCGGCCGGAGCAGATCGCCTGGCAGGCGGCCGCGCTGCAGGGCGTGGCCAGCGGCGAGACGCGGGTGCGCGCGAGACGCCTTTCCAACGATGCTGACGCGCTCGAGGTGTTCGTGCATGGCCCGGACCGCAGCGGTCTGTTTGCCGCGATTCTGGCCACCCTGGACCGGATGGGCCTGCGCATCCACACGGCGCGCGTCCTGGATGGGCCGGATGGCACCATCTTCGACACCTTCGAGGTGTTGCCAATTGACAACGAGGCGACTTTCGATCCCTCCGGAATCGAAGTCGCCACCCATGCCGCGTTGTCGGGGCCGCTGGAGTCGATACGGACCACGCGCCGGGCGACGCCGCGGCTACTCAAGTATTTCCGTTTCGCGCCCAGGCTCGAATTCGGGCGCACCGGCGATGGCCGCCGCACTCGCCTGAGCCTGGTCGCGCCCGATCGGCCCGGTCTGCTCTCCGACATTGCGCAGGTGCTGCGAGTGCAGGGACTGAACGTGCATGACGCGCGCATCGCGACCTTCGGCGAGCGTGCCGAAGATCTGTTCCAGCTTACCGATGCCCATGGCGGACCGCTGTCCGGGGATGCCGAGGAAGCACTGCGCGAAGCCTTGCGCGCCAGCCTAGAAACGTCAACCTGACAGGAATTCCCGCTACATGCACAAGCACGCACCAGACCCGCTGAAAACGCTGATCGACGATGCCTTTGACCGACGCGCCGACCTTGGTGCCACCGAAATAGAAACCTCGATCAAACCCGCCGTTGTGCAGGTGATCGAGGGCCTGGAGTCCGGCGCCTTGCGTGTCGCCGAGCCAGAGTGCGATGGCCAGTGGAAGGTCAACGAATGGTTGAAGAAGGCGGTGCTGCTTTATTTCCGGATCAACGACATGGCGGTGGTCGAGGCCGATCCCGCACCGTTCTGGGACAAGGTGGAATCGCGCTTCGCCGGTTTCGACGAAACGCGTTTCCGCGCCGCCGGCGTGCGCGTGGTCCCGGGCGCGGTCGCCCGTCGTGGCACCTATTTCGGCAAGGACGTGGTGCTGATGCCCAGCTTCGTCAACATCGGCGCGCACGTGGGCGAGGGCACGATGGTCGACACCTGGGC
>JBDTPP010000199.1:0-4469 GCA_039932615.1 Pseudoxanthomonas sp. | reverse complement strand
CCGGTCTTGACCATGGTTTCGCAGGCCACGCGCGCGCGCTTGTCCTGGGCCAGGATGGCGTCGAGCACGGCATCGGAAATCTGGTCGGCGACCTTGTCCGGATGGCCTTCGGAGACCGATTCGGAGGTGAAGAGGAAGTTCGACATCGCGGCTTATATCCTTTGATCGGGATGAAAAGATGGGTGCGCATGATACACGCCCCGGGACGGGCGTGCATTGTGCCGCGTTCAGGGCTGCAGCGGGGTTAAGGGCTGAGGGCCAGCTCCTGGTGGGTGACCGGCCTCGCCAACAACCACCAATGCGGCTCTGTCACCTCCCTGCCGCAAAACCGCAACCGTTCTGCCGGCAATCACGGGCAGGCTGCCGGCGAAACCCGGTGACGGGGCTCGCAGGCCAACACGATGCAGATCCTGGAACAGCAACTCGCCGAACGTTATCCGCAATGGTTCCGCGGCCGAGCGCTACATCGGCCGCTTCGTCCAGGCCGGCCTTGATGATGCGCGCCACCGCAGCCTGGACGACATCATCTGGGGCCACATGCACCGCGCATCGCTGCTTCAGCGCGACGGTATGGTCTGTGCCAACGATGGCGACCGGGTGGAAAGCCTGACTGCATTGTCCGAGGAAATGGACGGCAGTCTCTGACTGCCGGCGCATACCGGCGAAACACTCGCCATGCTGCCGGCGCGTCTGCGGCGGGTGATGCAGGAATTGCCGAAGGCGGCGCGGGAGTAGGCAAGGTGGTCGTACTGCAGACGCGATTCGCGTGCGGGCATGGAATTCATGTCAGATTCTCGAATTCGGTGAAGCGCGCCGGCGGTCGCCGGCGCGCACCACGTGGGCATGCGGCTTCAACGGGTACGGTCAATGGCCCGGGTGATTACAGCGGCAATGGCAGTCATGCCAGCCATGGGTTTCTTACTCGGCATGCATTTGAAGCCCGCGGCTGGCGGCATGGCGTCGGCTAACATCGAGGCATGGATTCCATTACCCACCTGTTCCTCGGCGGCGCCACCGCCGCCGCCGTCGCCCCCGCCAAATACCGACGCGCCGCGTTGCTTGCGGGCGCGGCCCTGAACACGTTGCCGGATCTCGATTCGCTGTTCATCGCTTTGTTTACCGGCGATCCGGTGGCGCTGATGACGGTACACCGCAGCTTCAGTCATTCCCTGTTCGTGCTGCCGTTGCTGGGATGGATGATCTGGTGGTTGTGCAAGTGTCGCGGCAAGCGGGTGGCGGAGTCGCCATTGCGCTGGTTCTGGGCCATCCAGCTGGCGCTGCTGACCCATCCCTTGCTGGATGCGTTCACTGTTTACGGCACGCAATTGTTCTGGCCGTTGCACACGCCGCCGGTGATGTGGTCGAGCCTGTTCATCATCGACCCGCTCTATACGGTGTGGATGCTGGCCGGTTGCACCGTCGCCTGGTTCACATGTGATCGCCTACTGGCGCAGCGCGCCCTGCTGGCCGGGCTGGCGTTGAGCGCGGCCTACCTGGGCTGGTCGCTGCTGGCGAAGTCCATCGTCGATCGTGAAGCCGACCGCGCGCTTGCTGCGTTGGGCTTGGCGAGCGCGCCGCGCTTCTCGGTGCCCATGCCAATGAACACATTGCTGTGGCGGGTGGTGGCGATGACGCCTGGGGGCTACGTGATCGGCGACCGCTCACTGGTCGCCGATCATGGGCCGATGAAGTTCCAGGGCTACAGTTCCAACGTGCAGGCTCTGGCCGAGGCAAGGGATATCCCGGCGGTGCGGGAGCTGGCCTGGTTCAACCACGGGTTCATGCACGCTCGCATTGTCGATGACGAACTGGTCTTGAGCGACCTGCGCATGGGCCTGGAGCCGGACTACAACTTCAGCTTCGTGGTCGCCGCGCGCGAAGGCCAGCAATGGCGATCGATTCCACCACGACAGGTACAGGCTGCCTACCGGGCGCCGGTGACGCCAGGCAAGTTGAGGGAGACATTGGCTGCGCTATGGCACCGGATCTGGAACTCACCTGAGATCGTTCCCGCCGACACGCGCACGCACTCTGCCGACCGCTAAACCGCCCTGCCCAAGATCACCGGCCCGCATCCTTCCGCATCGGATTGATGCCGACCGGAAGGATTCACGGCTGGAATTCCCGTGCCCGTTCAGGTTCCGTCAGGGAGCCATCACCTGATTGCGGTCGGATTTGGCCTCGACCCTGGCGACATTGGTTGCCTTCTGGTTGTAGAGATCGATTTTGCGGCCGGCCATCAGGTCGTTGTAGCGTTCCTCGCCCAGCGCATTCCTGAATTGCCTTTGCGTCCGGTCGAAGGTAATGCGGTATTCCGCATAGCCACTGCGCGGGCCGACCACCATGCGCACCCGGTGCGGGCTAAGGCCGGTTTCGTCGGCCAGCTGGCTTACGGTCACCTGTTCAGTGGCCGGTGCAGCGATCGGCACCGGGGCGAGATTCACGGTGGTGTCCTGCGCCACCGCGGGAGCGGCGAATGCGGCAAGCAGGGTCAATGCAAGCAGGTTCGTTTTCATGGTCTTCTCCTGAAGCAGGATCCATCCATGGAGTGAGGGAATCCGGTCGCCGATTTGTTTCGGCATTGGATGTACTACCCATTTGTGTATGGCGAATACATCCTTCTGCATCCGCTTGTCGGAGGGGCGCATCAAGTCCCTGTCGGAGTGCGGAACGCAGGCCGGTGGAACGCTTCCGGCAAGGTCATGTTCGCGCCGCGGGCGCATGCAATGCGAGTGCCGGAAAGCATCGTGACCGATGGCGCACTCCAACCGACAATCAGCGCAAAGTCGGCGCGCCTGAATGATATTTCCGCGTCGCGGAAAGCTTAATAAACCGTTGCGCGTGCCTGTACGAACGAATAGAAGAACACCGCGTTGGGGTCGTTCTGCACCTGCTGCATCTCGCGGCGCACGCCATCGACGATTTCCTCGCTGACCTTGCCCGCCGCCAGCAACTGCTCGGACGCGGATAGCAATAGTTCTTCCCAGAACGCGATCATGGTCTTGCGCCGCGCCGGTTCTCGATTGTCGAAATGAAAGGTCTTGATCTGCGTGGTCACGTCGCGGTAACCGCCGGCCAGCAGCAGGTTGCCGAGCTTGGCGCCGATGAACGGATCGCCGCCGCTGTCGATCTGGAAATCGTTGAATGCCATCCAGTAGCGCCACACGTTCGGCGAATACGGATCGAGCAGGAACGAGGCGTTCATCACCTCGGTCAGGTACACCGGAGAACCGGGCGAGAGCACGCGGCGCACTTCGCTGAGCACACGGGCCGGCGAGGGTACGTGTTCCAACACCCAGCACAGGAAAGCGGCATCGAAGCTGCGAGGCTCGAATCGCAGGTCGGTGGCGTCGGCCTGTTGCAGCGTGTAGCGACCCTGCAACCACGGCATCGCGCCGAGCCGTTGTGCGGCGGCGCCCAGTTGCGCCGGGCTCAGATCCACGCATGTGGCGTGCAGTTGTGGAAACCGGCGCAGCAGGATCTCGGTCTGCGCGCCAACGCCGCTACCGACTTCCAGCAGGCGCCGCGCGCCGGAAAAGTCGATGTCATGGAAGACCGTCGATTCGGCGATCTGCGCCTGCCTCACCAGCCGCGCCTGTTCGACCTCGGAGAAACCGTGCAGGTAGGGGAATTCGGTGGTGGTCATTGCAGTTGTCCGATTCTAGATGGCTGAAGTTGATCTCGGCTTTGCGTGGTTGCTTCCTTCTCCCGGAGGAGAGGAGAAGACAGAAAAATTACGCCGCTGCCGACAGCTCAGGCACCACGCCGGCCACCAATGCATCGAAGTAATCCCGGGTCAACTGCAATTGTTCGTCAGCGCTTTCGGCACGATTGACCAGGGCACGGAAGGCAGTGTTCTCCACCTGGTCCTTCGCATACCAGCCCAGGTGCTTGCGGGCGATGCGCACACCCTGGTGTTCGCCGTAGAACTCGTGCAGCGCCCGCAGATGGCCAAGCAGGACATCGCGTACTTCGCTCAATGGGGGTGGAGGCAACAACGTACCGGTGGCCAGGTAATGGGCGATCTCACGGAAGATCCATGGCCGTCCCTGCGCGGCGCGTCCGACCAGCAGCGCATCGGCGCCGGTAGCCTGCAGCACGTACGCGGCCTTCTGCGGCGAATCGATGTCGCCATTGGCCAGCACCGGGATGCGCAAGGCGGACTTGATCGCGGCGATGGTCTCGTATTCGGCGGCGCCGGTGTATTGCTGGTCGCGGGTGCGGCCATGCACGGCAAGGGCGGCGATGCCGGCGCTTTCGGCGATGCGTGCGATCTGCAGGCCATTGCGGTTGTGCGCATCCCAGCCAGTGCGGATCTTCAGGGTCACCGGCACGTTTACCGCGCCGACCACCGCTTCCAGGATCCGTGCCACCAGCGCCTCGTCGCGCATCAGCGCTGATCCGGCCCAGGCATTGCACACTTTCTTCGCCGGGCAACCCATGTTGATGTCGATGATCTGCGCGCCGTG
>JBDTPP010000198.1:0-4506 GCA_039932615.1 Pseudoxanthomonas sp. | reverse complement strand
CGTTCTTCGATGCCAAGCCCAATGTGGCAACCTTCCGCCATGCCGATCGTGCGCGTCTGTTCGCCTTGCTGAAGGATTTCCCGCATGTGCTGCTGCTCAGCGGCCACAGCCACACCCAGCAGCACGTGTACCACGGCGCCAGCAACGACTGGCAGGGCGCCACGCCGCTGCACGAATACAACGTGGGCGCTGCTTGTGGAGCATTCTGGTCCGGGGTGAAGGATGCGCAGGGCATCCCCGACGCGACCATGGCCGACGGCACGCCCAATGGTTACGCCAGCCTGCAGGTGCGCGCTGGCGGTGAGTATTCGCTGGCCTGGCATCCGGCACGCGACCCCAACCGCGCGCTGTCGCTGCATGGGCCAAAAGTATTGCGGAAGGGCGCTTATCCGGCCTTCGCGGTGTACGCCAATGTGTTCATGGGCCAGGACGACACCAAAGTGGAATACCGCGTCGATGAAGGGCAATGGAAGCCGATGACGCTGGTGCGCCAGGCCGATCCCGGCTTGCTGGCAGAGAACATGAAGGACGATGGGACCGACGCGTTGCGTGGCTATGATCGTTCGCCCGAGGCGGAGCCTTCGCAGCATTTGTGGCGCGGTGCCTTGCCCACCGAACTCGCCGTAGGCGAGCATCGGATCGCGGTGCGCGCGAACGATCAATGGCATGGCGAACAGACAGCAAACACCACATATCGGTTGCAAGAGGCCACGGAATAAAGCCATGCCCATTCCTGACGACCTGCCCATCAAGCATTTCAAGGACCAGAAGGCCTGGGAGAAATGGCTGGTGGCGAATGCGGATGGAAAGGGCATCTGGCTACAGATCGCCAAGAAGGATTCCGGAATCGCTTCGGTGAACTATGCCGAAGCGCTTGAAGTCGCGCTCTGCCATGGCTGGATCGACGGGCAGAAGCGCGGGCAAGATGAACAGTTCTTCCTGCAGCGTTTCACCCCGCGTCGTTCGCGCAGCCTGTGGTCGAAGATCAATATCGCGCACGTGGAACGTTTGATCGTCGCAGGGCGCATGCAGGCCAATGGCCTGCGCGAGATCGAGGCGGCCAGGGCCGATGGCCGCTGGGACGCCGCGTATCAAAGGTTCTCCGCCATGGAAGTGCCTGCCGAACTCGCCGAAGCACTGAAGAAGAACAAGCAGGCCAAGGCCTTCTTCGACCAGCTAGACAAGACCAACCGCTACTCGTTCTGCTGGCGCGTGCATACCGCCAAGAAACCTGAGACGCGCGTGGCGCGCGCGGAGAAATTCGTGGGGATGCTCGCCAAGGGCGAGAAGATCCATTGATCCGGAAGGAAGGGCTTTGCTAGCTCTTCGGTGTGCGCACGCTCAACCACGCACCCAGCAACAACAGCGAGATCGCCACCGCCTGCGACCAGTGCGGTGCGGCACGACCGGCCAGCACCAGCAGCAAGGTGGACAGCAGCGGCGCGAGATAGGACAGGCTGCCGAGCAACGCAATGTCGCCATGCTTGGTGCCGTGGTCCCACAACAGGAACGCGGCGCCCACCGGCCCCAGGCCCATCAGCGCCAGCACGCCCCATTGCAGTGCGCTTGGATGCACGCTCTGTTCGAAGCTCAGGTGTGCGAGTGTCCCGAACACCGCGACCAATGCACACGCCACCGTGATCGCGGCGCTGGGCACCGCGGCATGGCGACGATTAAGCACCGAATACGCCGCCCAGATCACCGCCGCGCACAGGGCCGCGAGATAGCCGGTCAGGTAGCGCGGCTGGATATCGATGCCGCTGCCGCGCGTGACCAGGACGATGGCGGCGACCAGTCCCAGCAGCGTTCCAACGATCTGCGCCCTACGCACGCGCACGCCCGGCAGCAGGCCGGCGAACAACACGATCAGCAGCGGCCACAGGTAGTTGAGCAGGTTGGCTTCCACTGCCGGCGCGCGCTTCAGGGCGATGAAATACAGCGCGTGATAGCCGAACAGGGCGGTCGTGGCCAGTGCCAGTGCGGGCCACGGCTGGTGCAGCTCGCGCCAGCCCCGGTGGCCACGCAAAGCCGTACGCATGAACCCGAACAGCGCCGCAAAACCAAAACCAATCGCGAGTACCTCGAAGGGCGGCAGGCCTTCGGTTGCGGTGGTCAGCAGCGCCAGTGACGACCACAGCAGGATTGCCAGCAACCCGCTCAGGGTCGCGGTCTTCACGCTCATCGCCAACGGCCTCAGCCGGACAGCAGGATGTCGGCGAAACTGGTCACGCGGGGATGGTGGTGTGCGGCTTCACCCTCGCGGGCCTGCGGATAGTCCTCGCGACGATCGACCAGCACGGTCTGCATCCCCGCCACGCGCGCCGCATCCAGTTCTTCCACCACGTCCGACAGGAAGAGGAGCCCAAAAGGTTCCATTCCGACCCGATCCGCGATCCGCAGATAGCTGTCGGCCTCGCGCTTGCCGCCGATTTCGGTGTCGAACCAGCCGGAAATCAATGAACGCAGGTCGCCGGCATCGCTGTGGCCGAAGAAAAGCTGTTGCGCCGGCACCGAGCCGGACGAATACACGTACAGCGGCAACCCCGATTCGTGCCACTGGCGCAGTGCAGGGGCGGCATCGGGGTAGATATGCGCGGTGAAGTCGGCATCGCGGTAGCCCGCCTTCCAGATCATGCCCTGCAGGGCCTTCAACGCGGTGTGCTTGCGGTCCTGGTCGATCCAGCCCTGCAAGGTCTCCACGATCATCTCGTCCTTGCACATGCTGCCGTGTTCGATGGCAACCTCGTCCAGCCATTGCCGCACTTCGGGGTCGTCGTGATGCGCGGCGACGAAGCCGGGCAACGCGCGTCGCGCGTAGGGAAACAACACATCCTTGACGAAGGAGATGCTGCTGGTGGTGCCTTCGATGTCGGTGAGGATGGCGCGCGGCGTGGGCATGGGGCGATGGTCGGAGCAGGGCGGGAATGGGTGGTGGTCGGGCGTTGGAATGCTTGGCCTGGACAACAGTCAGTTGGCGGGTTTGCCCGGCTCATAGCGCGGGAACCGTTTCGCGATTTCCTCGCCCGTGAAATGGCCGACCCAGCCATCGGGCTCGGTGAAGAAGCGGATGGCGATGAAGCTGGGTTCGTCGCCCATGTCGAACCAGTGCAGGGTGCTGTCGGGCACGGCAATCAGGTCGTCCTGCACGCATTCCACCTCGTAGACCTTGCCCTTGACGTGCAGGGTAAACAATCCCGAGCCCGCGACGAAGAAACGCACCTCGTCCTCCTTGTGGTAGTGCTCATCAAGGAACTTGGCGCGCATGTCCTGCCGTTGCGGATGGTCCGGCGCAATGCTGACCACGTCAACGCTCTTGAAGCCGCGCTCGGTGACAAGACGATCGATGTCGCCCTTGTAGGCCGCCATCACTTCCTCGGGACTGGCTCCGGGCGCCAGCGGCTGCGAGGCCTTCCAGCGCTCGAAAGTCACCCCGATCTTTTGCAGCTCGGTGGCGATGAAGTCGGGATCGAAACTGGCGAACTCCGGGGTTTCCGGATTCTGTTCGTCGAAGATGCGCAGACGGCTCATGGCGGGGGCTCAAGTGTCGTGGAAGGGCAAAGCGTAGCAAACACGGCGTGGAAACTCGTGACCGTAGGAGCGCCCCATGGGCGCGAGTGCTTCCTTCGATTTGCCGATACGTGAAGAGCTCGCGCCCATGGGGCGCTCCTACAGGGAAACGCTCAACCGCGGCAGCCGAGCTTGCGTAGCTCCAGTTCGCAATGGAACAGGAACTCGAATGCTTCCAGGTGCCGGCGCGCTTCGGCCATGTCGCGGCCCCAGGCGTACAGGCCGTGGCCGTCGATCAGGTAACCCCACAGGGTCTGCCGGTCGAGCAGGGCATCGACCTGCGCCGCCAGGGCGGGCATGTCCTGGGTGTTGGCGAACACCGGCACGTCCATGCTGTCGTCGTGGGTGTTGTTGCCGTGGAAGGCTTTCTGCAGTTCGTAGCCTTCCAGGCGGATGTGGCCGGCGCCAGCGTACAGGCGCGAGGCGATGGTCTGCACCGGCGAATGGGTGTGCAGCACGCAGCCGATTTCCGGGAATCGCCGGTACAGCTGGGTGTGGAGCAGGGTTTCCGCGGACGGACGGTGCCCGGTAGCCACGCCCTTGCCGTCGAAGTCGACCACCATGATGTCGTCGATCGTGAGCCGGCCCTTGTCGCGCCCGGAGACGGTAATGGCCGCATGGAGGTCGTCGAGGCGCTCGGAGAAATTGCTGCTGGTTGCCGGCGTCCACCCCGCCTGGGCCAGTTCGCTCACGTTGGCGATGATTTCCTGCGCAAGCTGCTGCAGTCGGGCGGGGTTGTAGGGGAGTGCGCTCATGGGGGCGAGTTTACCGGGCAGGGCGTGAAACGAAAACGGCGCGGAGATCCGCGCCGTTTTCAGGTTCATGCAAGCGCTGGATCAGGCTTGCGGTCCTTCGTGGAACGGCGGCTCCGGCTCCAGGCGGTCTGCAGCGGCCGCAGTGTGCGCAGCACTGCCCGGCGACAGCTCGCTCTTGCGATAG
>JBDTPP010000197.1:0-4555 GCA_039932615.1 Pseudoxanthomonas sp. | reverse complement strand
CCCGGGAAGATCGTGCCGAGTTGCGGGTTGGCCATGCGCCGGACCATGATTTCGGAGAACACGCGGCGGTAGTCCGTGGTCACCGGCACGTCGCCGAAGGTCGGCGAGAGCGTGGTCGGATTCAGGCCTGGCCAGCTGCCGTAGAACTTGCGACCGTTGACCGCGCCACCCAGCACCAGCAGCGGGTTGCCGTAGCCATGGTCTGTGCCGCCGTTGGCGTTGGCGCGGACGCGACGGCCGAATTCCGACTGCACGATCACCGTGACCCGCGACATCTGTCCGCCGGTATTCAATTCAGCGTAGAAAGCCGAGAGCGCTGCCGACAGTTCGTTGATCTTGTTCTGGTAGTAGTGATAACCATCGCCCGCGGTGCCCTGGCCTTCGTGCGTATCCCAGCCACCCAGGTCCAGGGTGGCGAAGCGCAGGCCCAGGTTGAACTTGATTGACTGGGCGATCGTCCACAACTGATCGGCGAAGCTCCCGGTCGGCCAGGTGGCAGGCAACGCCGCATAAGCCTGTTTGCCGATGGTCTTCAGCGCCGCGTCGGCGCGCTTGCCGTTGAGCTCGATGCCGGTGCTGCCCGACCACATCTCGGCCACGGTCTCATTGAGTCCCTTGAAGCCTGCGGGAGAGTCCGGACGGACCATCTGCCAGGCCCATGCCCCCGCGTTGAGTTCGAAATCCTGCGGGCTGCTCATGGTCAAAGCATCGGTCGCTCCCATCAGGCCGATCGGCTGGGTGCCCGAGACGCCCAGGGCTGGCAGCGTGGCCGTGGGCGTGGATGCGGCGCGGGTCTGCCAGGCACGGGTCATCCAGCCGGTGGGGGTACCGAATTTACCCGGCGTGCCGAGGTCGATGGAGAGCTGCGAATCAAAGTGGCTGCGTGTGCCGGTGGTCATGCCGCAGGCATGGACAATGGCGAGCCTGCTGTCGTTCCACAAGTCGCGCAGGCCGGTGGCGGAAGGGTGCAACCCGAATCCGGTGGCGGCACCGCTGGCCAGGGTCAATGGCAACGCACCATACGCGCCGCTGGTGGCGATAGCGAGATTGGGGCGCGCTTCTTCGTAGAAGGTGCGGTCGGCACCACTTACCGGCAGCACCAGGTTCAGTCCGTCCATGCCGCCACGCAGGAACAGGTGCACGACCGTGTCGTAACTGTTGGCCGCGGCAATGGCGTCGTCGGCGAACATCAGGCTGGTGCCGGCGCCACCGACCAGCGCCGCGCTGCAGCAGCCCTTGACGAATTCGCGGCGCGTCAATGTGTAGTCGCTCATGTCGGCTGCCTCAGCGCGTCTGGAATTCGGGGGAAAGGAGGATCAGCGACACCATGCTGCGCAAGCGTTGCTGGTTGTAGTGTTTCTTCAAGTCGCTCGCGGCCCATGCGTCAGTGTCGGCGATTACGTCCGTGGCGGCGTTCCCGTTCTGTGCCATGAACCGCGACAGCACCGACTTGCGCTCAGCGGTCGGCTGGTAGCCCAGCAGGCGCTGGCACCAGAAGTTGACCAGGTTGTTGGCCGTCCACGAAGCAACCCCGGTACGGGTGGCGTCGAGGATCGGACTCATGGGAACTTCCGCCTCCTTGGTTTCAGTCATCCAGTTGATCAGCTTCCAGGTCATGGCGAAGGAGTTGGCGCCCGACCAGGACACTGCGATATCCGGATAACCATTCGGTGATGGCCAGTTGTAGGCGGTCTGCCCGGTATAACCTACGCGCCACATGAATTCGTTGCTCTTGTCGTGGTCCAGGCGCACGGTCCAGGTCTGGCCCAGTACGCGCATTGCCGCCACCGTAGCCTCGAACGGACGCCGGATTTTCTGACCCCAGCTGTTGTACAGGTCATCGGAATTGAGGATGTGGCGCAGGGTGATCTCGATCTGCTTCGGGTGCTGCCAGTTGGCCCGGAAGATCGCCGCTGCACTGTCGATCAACTTTTGCGACGGAGTGTCGTTGATGAAGCGGCGGATAAGCTTCTTGCAGATGAACTTGGCCACGCGCGGATGGCTGGCCAGCCGGTCCAGCACGTCGCGGCCGTCCTTCAATTCCGGTTGTTCGGGGTAGATCATCATCCCCAGCAGGAACTTGGGTCCGGCGTCGTGCCAGGATTGGCGATAGACGAAGGTGCCGTCATTCTCGGTCGGGAACTGCCAGTGGCCATTCTTCGCCGACCAGCCGGTGAAAGCCGCCGAGGTCTCGTAGACGTCGATATCCGTGTAGCCAATCGGGTAGGCCGGATCCTCCGGACACTTCGGTACCAGGAAGGGATCCATGAAGCCCAGGTAGTTGTCCACGCCCAGAGTGTGCAGTTCCAGTAGTTCGCGGGCAAAATTCTCGTTCGGGCCCGCACGCGAGTTGTTGAGGTTGTCCAGGTAATAAAGCATCGAAGTGCTGCTGGCCACGGCTTCGAGCATGGCGCGGAAATTTCCGGTGGCGTTGGCCCGGATCACGTCGCGGTCGTAATGTACGAACACGGGGCCGGCACTGAAGTCGCTGCCCATCACGTTGAAGTGCGCGTGCCAGAAATTGACAATCACTTCGCGCAGCTGGCGCTTGGAATGGGTGGCGCGTACATAGGCGGCACGCTGTACTTCCCAGGCCGGGCGCATGCGTACGTTGTATTCGGGGTCGGCCTTGATGTGGTCGGCCCACAACTGGGTCAGGCTCTTGCCCAGCGTGGTGTAACCGGCACTGGCGAGGCGCGCGTCCAGTGCGCTGTCGTTTATGGATGTCCAGTCGAGTTGCCAGTCGACCCAGTTGGCCAGGCGCTGGAAGTCGTTGCTGCCCAGGGCGTTGAACTCGGCGATCGATTGGGAAGTCGCGCCATAACTGAGGTTGTTGAGCGCGCGAACCGCGAAGGCCGGCTTGGCCAGGGTCATCAGCCGTGGATTTGACATTGATGAGCTGGAATGCGACGCGACCGATGCGCCTTCGGTATCGCCTTGGGCTTGAGCTTGTTCGTCCCTCGCCGGCGGCGGTGTTGTCGATGCCCAGCGAGCGCCGTACAAGCGCTGCTGGCGTGCCTTGACCTGGGTCAGCAGGCTGTCAGCTGATCGCACCGCCTGCAGGCTCGGTGGAGCCGGGTCGGCTTCACTGATGCGAAGATCCGGACGAACGCGGGCACGGGAACTGATCCGTGCGATGCGGAAGCTGCGTCGCGCCATGTGCAAACTCCAGGAAATCCCCAAGACCGCCCGAGTATAAGGAGTTTGCCCGCCCCGTCTGCGAACTGGCGCACAGGCCTGCAAGCCTTCCCGCGCTCGACCGGCCCCGGTAATTAGCCGGGATCAGACCAGTCCGGTCGCGTAATACAGGCCGATGATGAAGAACACCGCCAGGGTCTTGATCATGGTGATGGCGAACACATCCTTGTAAGACTGGCGATGGGTCAGCCCGGTGACTGCCAGCAGGGTGATCACTGCGCCATTGTGGGGCAGGGTATCCATGCCGCCGGACGCCATCGCCGCGACCCGGTGCAGCACCTCCATTGGAATCCCCGCGGCCTGCGCGTTGGCGATGAAGCTGTCGGCCATCGCAGCCAGGGCGATGCTCATGCCGCCCGAAGCAGAGCCAGTGATGCCGGCCAGGGCAGTAACCGAGACTGCTTCGTTCACCAGCGGGTTGGGAATGGCGTGCAATGCGTTGGCCACGACCAGGAAACCGGGCAGGGCCGCGATCACCGCGCCAAAACCATACTCCGAGGCGGTATTCATCGAGGCCAGCAGGGCGCCGCCGATGGCCGATTTGGTGCCTTCCGCAAAACTCGCCATGACCGGGCGCCAGGCGAACAGGATCACCGCGACTATGCCCACCAGCAGCGCGCCCTGGACTGCCCAGATCGCGGCCACCTTGGACACTTCCTGCACTACTGGCGCCGGGTTGCCGATCACCGCAGGCACGAACGATTGGCTGTGGCCATAGAAGCCTGGAATGAATTTAGTGAAGGCGAAGTTGGCGACGCCGACGAGCACCAGCGGCAGGATCGCCACCAGGGGATGGGCCAGGCGGTCGCCGCGGAAAACCTCGGGCTCGTTGCGCAGGTCGCCACCGTAGCCCTCGCCGGCACGCATCGCCACTCGCCGCCGCCATTCCAGGTAGCTGATGCCAAGCAGCAGGATGAATATTCCACCCAGCGTACCCAGCACCGGCGCGGCCCAGCTGGTGGTGCCGAAAAACGAGGTCGGAATGATGTTCTGGATCTGCGGCGTGCCCGGCAGCGCATCCATGGTGAAGGTAAAGGCGCCAAGCGCAATGGTGCCGGGAATCAGGCGCTTTGGGATATCACTTTGGCGAAAGAGTTCCGCCGCGAATGGATAGACCGCGAAGACCACCACGAACAGCGACACGCCACCGTAGGTGAGCAGTGCGCAAACCAGCACGATCGAGAGCATGGCGCGCTGCGCGCCGACTACCTTGATGGTCGCTGCCACGATCGATTTGGAAAACCCCGAGATCTCGATCAGCTTGCCGAAGACCGCACCCAGCAGGAACACAGGGAAGTACAACTTGAGGAAGCCGACCATCTTGTCCATGAACAGGCCGGTGAACATCGGCGCGACC
>JBDTPP010000196.1:0-4631 GCA_039932615.1 Pseudoxanthomonas sp. | reverse complement strand
AATACGACACCGCGTTCTTCGACAAGCGCAGCAAGTTCGTGCACTACCGGCCGCGGGTGGCGATCCTCAACAACCTGGAATACGACCACGCCGATATCTTTCCCGACATCGCCGCGATCCAGCGCCAGTTCCACCACCTGGTGCGTACTGTGCCGCGACGCGGACGACTGATCGTCAACGGCGAGGACGCGCGCCTGGTCGAGGTGCTGGCGATGGGTTGCTGGACGCCGGTCGAGCGTTTTGGCTTTGATGCATCGCTGGAATGGAGTGCGCGCCTGGTCAACGAGGATGGCAGCGTGTTCGCCGTGCTCCATGACGGCATCGAGGTCGGCGAAGTGCATTGGCCGATGCTCGGCCGGCACAACGTGCTCAACGGCCTGGCCGCGCTGGCCGCGGCGCACGCGGTCGGGGTCGATGTCGCTTCGGTGATCCCGGCGCTGGCGCAGTTCCGCAGCGTCAAGCGCCGTCTGGAAATCATTGGCCAGTCGAACGGCATCACCGTCTATGACGACTTCGCCCACCACCCGACCGCGATCCAGACCACATTGCAGGGCCTGCGGGTCAAGGTAGGCCCCGCGCGGATAGTGGTTGCGATGGAGCCGCGCAGCAATTCCATGCGCCTGGGCGCGCATGCCGGGGCGCTGGCGCCTTCGCTGGACGGCGCCGATGCGGTGGTGTTCCTGCATCGTCCGGAACTGGCGTGGGATGCGCGCAAGGTCGTGGCCGCGATCCGCGGCGATGCCCGCACCGTCGCCGACGTGGACGGGCTGATCGAGACCTTGCGTTCGATCGCGCGGTCCGGCGACCATGTGGTGTTCATGTCCAACGGCGGTTTCGATGGCGCGCCGCGGCGGTTTCTCGCCGCACTTCAAGGCTGAGCGGACTGGAAGATGCCTGCTGGCGAATCGCTACCGCTATTCCCCCTGCATACCGTGCTGCTACCCGGCGCTTCGCTGGGCCTGCGGCTGTTCGAGCGGCGCTACCTGGACATGGTCGGCGATTGCGGCCGCAATGGTCGTGGCTTCGGCGTCTGCCTGATTCTGGAAGGCAGCGAAGCGGGTGCGTCTGCGACTTCCGCTGCGTTTGGCACTGAGGCGTTGATCGAGGATTTCGGCACCGGAGATGATGGTCTGCTGACCCTGCAGGTACGGGGTGCGCGGCGTTTCCATGTCGAGCGCACGCGAGTGCGCGACAACGGACTGGTCATGGGTGAAGTGCGCTGGCGCGAAGCCGACCTGGACGATTGCCTGCGCCCGCAACATGCGCTGCTGGCCACGGTGTTGCAGCATTTCCTGGAGAAGGCCGGCGGCGAACACAGCAAGGTCAGCAACGCGCGCTTCGACGATGCCGCCTGGATCGGCTGGCGCCTGGCCGAGATCCTGCCACTGGAGGACGTGCAACGACTCACGATCCTGCAGGAAGACGATGTGCATGAGCGCCTGGAGTTGCTGTTGCAGATGATGCCCTGAGGCGATCGACTGCAGGAAGTGCGGTCCGCTCGACCTGCAGGAGCGCCCCATGGACGCGACTCTTGATTCGCTTCGCGATAGGACCGAAGAGCTCGCGCCCATGGGACGCTCCTACGATCGAGGTTCGGATTTGATTACCGTCTGTTCTGGTCGGTGCGGATCCGCAGCACCGGCCATTGGGTTTCCGGGTGTGGCTCAAGCTGGTGTTGCAGCGTGCCGATGTCAACGGACAAGGCCTGCAGTGACGAGCCGGCTTCGCGCAGCGGCCGCCACATGCCAACGACCTCGAACGCACGCTGATGCTGCAGGGTCTGCACGCTGCCGATCCATAGCGGTACATCCCCGGGCTGCAGATGGGTTGGGGCGGCCCACAGGCGCAACGCCAGCATTTCGCCAGGCCGCGCGCCGGCCCGCAGCATCAGCAGGCTTTCCGCGCGCGTATCCAGCGTCGCCGGCAATACCGGTTGCTGCTGTTCGGGCAGGTCGTTGTCGAGCAGGTTCAGGGTTTGTTCCCATCCCGCCTGCGCCTGCAGCCGCCAACCCCTTGACTCGAGCTGCGCCCGCAACGGCGCCAGTGGGCCGCCGACCTGCACGTCCAGCGGCCAGCGCTGCTGGTCATCGAATTCATTGCGTCGCCCGGGTTGCCGCTGCCAGTCATGCTGCCACCAGGTTTCGAGCGCGACCGAATCATGGATCTGCACCACCTCGAACTGCGCCAACAGCGGTTCGATATTGCGTGGCGCGTGCCACAGCGCGGCCAACGTGATCGCGCTGTAGAACAGCCACGCCAGCGGTTTCATCCACAGCGAGCGCACCGTGCGACGTCGATAGGCGATGCCGAGCACCAGCAACCAGAAGATGCCGAACAGCATTCCGCCGATCACGTCGCTCAGCCAGTGCGCGCCCAGGTAGATGCGGGCAAAACCAATCAACGCCACCACCACGCCCGACACCAGGTACGGCCAGATGCGTCGGCGCCCCGGCAACTCGCGCGCGATCAAGACGGCGAAGAAGCCGAAGGTGATCGTGGCCATGGTGATGGTGATGGAAGGGAAGCTGAAACCGCTGGCTACCGCGGGTGGGCGCGGGAAGTCCACCGACGCTCCCAGCCACGCGGTCAGCGCAAGACCGAATGCCAGCGCCGCCAGCCAGTGCGCGGCGGCCATCCAGCGCTTGCGCCACGCCAGGTACAGCAGCACCAGGATCGAGGCAGGAGCCAGCACCTCAAGATCTCCTAGCGAGGCCAGCGCCGCCATCGGGTAGTCCGCCAGCGGATTGCGCAGGGCCTGCATGAAGCCGTGGATGGCCAGGTCAATGCCCAGCGGTTCACCATGGCCGAGCACCAGCGCCAGGAACGCGAACCAGATCCAGCCGATCGCCAGCAGCATCACTGCCAACAACGCCAGCGACACCGATTCACGACGCTGCGGGTCGAAAACCGCCATCGAATAACGGCCCAGCACCGGATGATCGTGCGACCACGCCAACGCGCGTGCGAGCAGCGAGTCTGCATGCGCGGCGAACCAGCGATAGGTGTACAGAACCATTGCCCAGGCCAGGGCCATCACCACCAGCAACAGGCCCAGGACCAGCGCCAGGCGTCCGGCCACCGCCGCCACTGCATCGTAGGCTTCGCCCAGTACCCAGCCGGGAATCAGGAACAGGGCCGCCCAGCTCACCGCCGCCAGCGCGCTGGCCGGCAGGTAGCGGCGCCAGGGCATCTTCAACATGCCGGCGATGGCGGGAACAAACGGCCGGATGGGACCCACGTATCGCGCAATCAGGATGCTCTTCAGCGCGTTGCGGCGAAACATGGTTTCGCCCCGATCCAGCAGCTGCGGAAATTTGCGGAATGGCCAGTGGGAGCGCAATTGCGGTCCCCAGCGCCTGCCGACCTGGAAACTGAGTCCGTCACCAATGAAGGCCCCCAGGGCGGCGCAGACCAGCGCATACGGTCCCGACAGTTCGCCCAGGCCGATCAGCATGCCCACCGCGAACAGCAAGGGCAGCGCCGGCACGATCGCGCCCAGGACGATGACTGCATCGCAGAACGCAATGGCAAAGATCACGGCGCCCGCGGCCACGGGATGCGTTGTGATCCAGGCCAGCAGGCTGTCGAACCAGGAGGGATTCATTGCGGCCGATTATAGGGTGGCCAGCATGCAGAGACGCGCAGGGGCTGAGCGCGCAGGACCGGGCACAAGGAAGGGCAGGCGCAGAAGCCTTGAGAGCAGGAGTGAGTGGAGAGGAGTGAGAAGTGGGTAAAATCCTGATATCTGCTCTTGCTCGCTCCTCACTTCTCTCCACTCACTTCCGACATGACAACCCTCTCAGGAAAAACCCTCTTCATCACCGGCGCCTCTCGCGGCATCGGCCTGGCCATCGCCCTGCGCGCGGCTCGTGATGGTGCCAATGTTGCCATCGTGGCCAAATCGGCCGTACCCAATCCCAAGTTGTCGGGAACTATCCACACCGCCGCCGACGCGGTGTCTGCAGCGGGCGGACAAGGCCTGGCGCTGAAGTGCGATATCCGTGAGGAAGACCAGGTCAATGCGGCGGTCGCCGCGACCGTTGAGCGGTTCGGTGGCATCGACATCCTGGTCAACAATGCCAGCGCGATCTGGCTGCGCGGTGCGCTGGACACGCCGATGAAGCGTTTCGATCTGATGAGCCAGGTGAACTCGCGTGGCAGTTTCCTGTGCGCGCAAACCTGCCTGCCGCATTTGTTGCAGTCATCGAACCCGCACATCCTGACCCTGGCGCCGCCGCCATCGCTGGATCCGAAATGGTGGGCGCCGCATACCGGCTACACCCTGGCCAAGATGGGCATGAGCTTCGTCACCCTGGGCCTTGCCGCGGAGTTCGGACCGCAAGGCGTGGCGGTCAACGCGCTGTGGCCGCGCACGCTGATTTCCACCGAAGCGCTGAACATGATCCCCGGCGTCAGCGCGGCCAACGGGCGCAAGCCGGAGATCATGGGCGACGCCGCGCATGCGGTGTTGACGCGTGAGGCGAAAGGTTTCTCCGGCCAGTTCCTGATCGACGATGAAGTGCTGGCGGAAGCGGGCATCACCGATCTTTCGCGCTATGCGGTCGATCCTTCGCAGCCTTTGTATCCCGATCTGTTCCTGTAACCACTCCCTCTTCTCGCCGCAGCGAAGG
>JBDTPP010000195.1:0-4631 GCA_039932615.1 Pseudoxanthomonas sp. | reverse complement strand
GATCAGGGCTTCCAGAATTCCATGTCGCCGTATTCCCAGGTCCATGGCATGCCGGTTTCGCCAAGCACGAACCCGACCAGCGCCGGGAACGCGGCCTCGCTGCGCACATCGTTGGACAGGATGACCACGCAGCGCCGACCCTTCTCGATGCACACCCAGGTGTTGGCGGTGCTGTCGTTGTGCCCACCCTTGTAGAAACCATGGCCCTGCGGACCGTCGAACACCACCACACCCAGCCCCGCCGCAAGATCGGCACGGCGCTGCTCCAACGGCAGTTCCGGTTGCAACGTCGGGAACTGGCTGGCGGTGGTGATCGGCAGGCTGGCCCTGGCCAGTTCCGCCGATCCGTGAGCCGACAGGCCTTTGCCTTTGATGTAGGCGGCGGCAAAGCCGGCCATGTCGGCGATGGTCGTGTCCATCGATCCGGCCGCGCGCACCCTGCTGCGTTCGTCGTGCGGCTCGATGCTGCCATCCGCCTTCCAGCCGTCGGCCAGGTTGTTCGCGAAATCGGCGCGCCAGGTCATGCTGGTGTCGGCCATGCGGTAGCGATCAAACACGCGCTTCTGCATTTCCGCGCCCAGGTCCATGCCCAGCCCGCGCTCCAGCACGAACTGCAGCAGGATCATGCCGTCGCCGGAATACGCGTAGCGGGTTCCCGGATCGAAATGGAAGTGCAGCTTTTCGTCGGGCTCGAGGAAAGAGAAGTTGGCGAAGCCGGCGCTGTGGGTCAGCAGGATGCGCGGGGTGATCTCGCGCCAGCGCTCATCACCGGCCAGGGTCGACCACGGTGCGTAGCCATCTTCGTCTGCGTACCCGGGCAATGGCTTGGGCAGGTATTCGGCGATGGAGGTGTCCAGGTCGAGCTTCTTCTTTTCGACCAGTTGCATGACCGTGTACGCCACCACCGCCTTGGTCAGCGATGCGCCATACATCACCGTATCGGTCAGCAGCGGATCGCCGGCGCCGTTGCGCACGCCATAACTGCGCACCTGCACGACCTTGCCGTCGTCGATCACCGCGATCGCCAGTCCCTGCGAATGAGTGGCCTGCATCGCGCGCCCCACTTCGCCATCCAGCGCTGCGTCGTCGGGGATGGCCGCGTTGGCGATATCAATGCAAGCGAGCGCCAGGAGGGCGGCAAACAGGAAGACAGGCTTCATCGGGATCTCCAAGGTGCAGTCACCTCGATTGTAGAAGCACCGTCCCCTTGGGGGGACCTCGCTCCCACGCGCCGGGTGTTCTTCAAACCTGCTGCTTGCCACCACACGCCAGGCACTTCCGATAGTCGCCCTGCGCGCCATGCTGCAACCGACCCAGCACGCCGCCGCAGCCGTTGCACTTGGCCTCCTTGCCGCTTTGCCAGCGCCACAGGCGCAAGGTGGAAACCAGGCCCGCGACCAGCGCAGCCAGCAAGGCCAGCGGCGGGAGCCACTTGGCGTAAGGCACCAGCACCTTGAACGTGTCGCTGTGGCCAAACAGCGACGTCCACAGCATCGCCAGCACCGCCAACGCCAGTGCGACCAGTGCGGGCAGGTACGCGCGCACCACCATCCAGCCATATCGATTCATTGCCCGTCGTCCTTATGCATGGTGTTTCCCTGATGGGCGCCAGCCTACCGGTTCGCAAGCCCGGCCGGGTGGGCCACTGTTTCCCAGGCAGCCAATCGGCGGCATACACTCCGGGCTCACGCCGAGCCTGGGGAAGACCTGCATGAACCACCGTAGCGCCGCGCTTGCGGCCGCCTTGTCGCTGGCCTCTGCCGCCAGTGCGCAGACCCCCGCCGCCGCGCCGGCAGCAGCGCCGACGAGCGTCGCCACCGTACTCAAGGCCGCGCACCTGTTCGACGGGCGCAGCGGCAAGCTCAGTTCACCGGGTCTGGTGTTGGTGCAGGGCAGCAAGATCATCGCGGTCGGCAGCAACGCCGCCATTCCCGCCGGGGCCAAAATCATCGACCTGGGCGACGCCACCCTGGTGCCGGGTTACATCGATGCGCATACGCACATCGCCAGCGACCACGACGACGACTGGGCACAAGGGTTCTACGAAGGCATGTTGCGTTCACCGGTGGAGCAGTCGTTCCACGCCGGTCGCAATGCCAAGGCTACGTTGCTGGCGGGGGTGACCAGTGCCCGCGAGGTCGGCGCCAGTGACTTCATCGACGTGGCCCTGCGCAATGCGATCAATGACGGCCTGAGCGAAGGTCCGCGCATGCTGGTTGCCGGCCACGCGCTGGGTTCCACCGGCGGCCATTGCGACAGTGCGCCTTTCCCGGTGGACCGGGTCAAGCCGTCGGGTCCGCTGGAAGGGGTGTGCAACGGGCCGGAGGAATGCCGCCTGGCTACGCGCCTGCAGATGAAGTACGGCGCGGACGTGATCAAGATCTGCGCCTCCGGCGGGGTGTTGTCGGAATCGGATCCGGTCGACGTCCCGCAGCTCACCCCGGCCGAACTGGCCGCGATCATTTCAGAAGCGCATGCGTGGGGCCGCAAGGTCGCCGCGCACAGCCATGGCGACCTGGCGGCGAAGCAGGCGGTCGAGGCCGGGGTCGATTCCATCGAGCACGGCAGTTTCCTGCAGCCGGCCACGTTGCAGCTGATGAAGCAGAAGGGCGTGTACCTGGTGCCGACGCGGCTGGCGCTGGTGTGGACGCTGGGCCACGCGGATACCTATCCGCCGAAGATCGCGGCCAAGGCGCGCGCGGCCGGCGCGGCGCATGATGCGATGTTCAAGAACGCGTTGAAGATCGGCGTGCCGATCGCCTTCGGCACCGATTCGGCGGTGTCGCCACACGGAATGAATGCGCAGGAATTCGGCGACATGGTCGACCTGGGCATGACCCCGTCGGCGGCGCTGCTGAGCAGCAGCCAGGGTTCGGCCAAGTTGCTCGGCATCGATGCCGAAACCGGCACGCTGGAAGCGGGAAAGTTCGCCGATATCGTGGCGGTGCCGGGGGATGTGCTGCAGGACATCCGGGCTACTGAGAAGCCGGTGTTGGTGATGAAGCAAGGGGTGGTGGTAAAGAACGCGGAGTGAGCAAAGTAGGATGGGTCGAGCGCAGCGACACCCATCACGCGTGACGCCTGATCTAGCCTCATCGCCGCCCACCGATATCCACGAGGTCATGGATGACCAATTACCGCCGCATGCATGTTCCGGGTGCCACCTGGTTCTTCACCGTCAATCTTGCCGAGCGGCGTTCCCGCTTGCTGGTTGAGCGCATGGATACCCTTCGCGAGGCGCTGCGTTATGTACACACGCGCCATCCGTTCCGGATCGAGGCCATGGCGGTATTGCCGGACCATTTGCATGCGGTCTGGACGCTACCGCCAGGTGACGCGGCTTATCCGATGCGTTGGCGACTGTTGAAGTCGTGGTTCTCGCGACACATCCCTGCAGGCGAGCATCCGCGCGATAGTCGAGTGGAGAAGGGCGAGCGCGGCATCTGGCAACGGCGTTATTGGGAACACATGGTTCGTGACGAACGGGATCTGGAACGATGCGTGGATTATGTCCATTTCAATCCGGTGAAGCATGGCCATGCCGCACGCGCAGTCGATTGGCCGTATTCCACATTTCATCGCTATGTCGCCAAGGGATGGTTGCCCGTGGATTGGGGCGTGGCCCTGGAAGCCACCGGTGATTTCGGCGAACGCGGCGATCCGAAAGCCAGTCAAGATTTGTAGGATGGGTCGAGCGCAGCGACACCCATCCTACGTTCCTAACCCGGTTGACGCGCCTGGGCTGGCGTGCGTCCGCAAAGGCGGCGATAGACCCGGGCGAAATGCGACGGGTCGGAGAATCCGGCGCGGCGGCCGATCTCGCTGGTGGTCAGGCGACGGAACAGCGGCGATTCCAGCATTCGCGTGGCGACCGCGATGCGCGCCGCCATCAGCGATGCGCCAAACGTCTGCTGGCGGGACGCGAGTCCCCGTTGCACCGTGCGCGTGGAAATGTCCAATGCATCCGCCACGTCCTGCGTGTCGAAGGAGAACTCGGTACAGCGCTGGGTGATCAGCTCCTCGATTCGATCACAAAGCGCCCGGGTGGCTGGCTGTGATTTCTGCCCGCCGCCGGAAACCTCGTTGGCATACAAGGCGAACAGGGCACCGACGTGGTCCGCAATCACCGCGTGTGGCAAGGGCGCCGCCACCACGAATTCCGGCGTCAGCCGGGTGACGAACGCGGTGAGCGCCCGCCCCCATGCACCATCGAAGCGGATGGGCCTGCCGACGACCACGTCGGTATCGGGAACCCACCGCGTCAGCCATTCCTCCGAAAGCTTCAGGTGCACGTTCTCGAACGGGTCGAGGAAGTCCAGCCGGTAGCCATAACGCGAGTCGAGCAGGACACCGTCGCCCTGCCGCAGGGCGAGGCGTTCGCGGTGGTCCACGTGCCATGACGCTCCCGTGTTGATGATCAGGTGGAAGTTGCGCCCGGTGCTGCGGGCGATATCGCGCCCGTCGCGGACGCAATCGTGGGCCGCGCCTTGCCCATGGACCACGGAGATCGGGCCCAGGTCGGTCGCTTCGATATCCGCCTCGAACGAACCGCGGACCCGCTTGGTGATGCCCATCGGATCGACCGCCGAACCGAGCACGGACGCGTAGTAGTCCATCTGCTGCGCCTCGGG
>JBDTPP010000194.1:0-4665 GCA_039932615.1 Pseudoxanthomonas sp. | reverse complement strand
AAACCCTACCTCCTCGCCATCGACCAGGGCACCACCAGCTCGCGGGCGATGATCTTCGACCGCCACGGCGCGGTGGTGGGCATGGCCCAGCGCGAATTCGAGCAGTTGTTCCCGCAACCGGGCTGGGTGGAGCACGATCCGCGCGAGATCCTCGGCAGCGTGCAGAGCACCATAGTGGAAGCGATGACACGGGCGCAGGTCAGCGCTTCGCAGATCGCCGGCATTGGCATCACCAACCAGCGCGAGACCACGGTGGTCTGGGATCGCAAGACGGGACAGGCGATCCACAACGCCATTGTCTGGCAGTCGCGGCAGACCGCGGATATATGCGAACAGCTCAAGGCCGACGGTTACGCCGACCTGGTGCGCGAACGCACCGGCCTGCTGATCGACGCGTATTTCAGCGGCACCAAGGTCAAGTGGATCCTCGACCGCGTACCCGCAGCCCGCGCTCGCGCCCAACGCGGGGAACTGCTGTTCGGCACCATCGACAGCTGGCTGCTGTGGAACCTTTCCGAGGACCACACCCATGCCACCGACGTCAGCAACGCCTCGCGCACGCTGATGTACGACATCCACAAGCGCCAGTGGTGCCCGGACCTGCTGCGCATGCTGGAAGTGCCGGTGGCGATGCTGCCGGAGGTGCGCGACAGCAGCACGGTGTATGCGCATACCGGCGCGCAGTCGGTATTCGGCCACCGGGTGCCAATCAGCGGCATCGCCGGCGACCAGCAAGCGGCGTTGTTCGGCCATGCCTGTTTCGAGCCGGGCATGGCCAAGAACACCTACGGCACCGGCTGCTTCCTGCTGATGAACACCGGCGACAAAGCGGTGCAGTCGAACAATGGTTTGCTGACCACGATTGCCTGGGGCATCGACGGCAAGGTGGAATACGCGCTGGAAGGCAGCGTGTTCGTCGCCGGTTCGGCGATCCAGTGGCTCCGCGACGGCCTGCGCATGTTGGGCAAGGCCAGCGACACCCAGGCTTATGCGGAACGCGCGCCTTCGTCAGAAGGCGTGTATTTCGTCCCGGCGTTCGTCGGCCTGGGCGCGCCGTACTGGCGCAGCGACGTGCGCGGGGCGATGTTCGGCCTGACCCGCGGCACTACCAAGGAGCACTTCATCCGCGCAGTACTGGAATCACTGGCCTACCAGACCCGCGACGTGCTGACCGCGATGCAGGCCGACGCGGGTTTGACCCTGAAAGCGCTGCGCGTGGACGGCGGCGCGATAGCCAACGACTTCACCGCGCAGTTCCAGGCCGACCTGCTGGATATCGCAGTGGAACGGCCGACAGTGACGGAATCCACCGCACTGGGCGCGGCGTATCTGGCCGGACTGGCGGTGGGCTTCTGGGAAAGCCGCGAGCAGATTGCGCAGCAGCGGCAGGTGGAGCGGAGGTTTGTGCCTGAGATGGCGGCGGAGAGGCGCGAGAAATTGTATGCCGGGTGGAAACGGGCGGTGGAGGCTACGTTGGTGTTTGGTGTAGACAGTTGCGGTTGAGGTATGGGCCAGGTGGAAACGAGGAATTGCGGGCCCTTTTTGACTGAATCAAGGCCCCGTAGGATGGGTTGAGCGCAGCGATACCCATCAGCTTTTCGGAACGACCTGATTGGCTGAGCGATGGGTATCGCCTATGGCTCAACCCATCTTACGAAATGGTCGTCGCGACGATTTCGCCCCACCTCGCTTGCATTGACACCATCGCAACCGCCACCGGGCAATGGTGGACCAAAGCCCAACTTGCGAAACCACATTGGATCCACTCTTCACCCCTGATGGCCGCTACCTGATCGTCCGCCATCGCCTGTGGCGCACGGCGAACCCCGGATTGAGCGCCGAAGCCAGGTCCAACCTGGTCAACGCCTTGATGACCGTAAGGCGCGAAGTCGGCATTGCGCTTCGCAAGAAGGACGACGCCCGCCTGACCCGCGCCCGCGCCGCCGTGCACGCCGCCAAGATCGCACTCGGCGAACGCGGTCCCGTCTGGTGGAGCGATGGCAGCCGTGATTTCAACCGATTCCTGGTGAAGAACACGCCCTATTCCGAGTGGTATCAAAGCCTGTAGGGTGGGCTCAGCCCAGCGCATGGGACTCGCCCGCGCCACGCAGGCATGAAGGTGGGCCGGGGCGCACTCGAAGGAAAGTCCCACACTTGCCGCTGCTGTTGTAGGTTTTACCCGCACTACATGCAGTTTTGACACGCCTTCAACCCTGTCCGAACATCAAGCGCGTATTCGGCCTACCCACCATCAGCGGGAAATTCCATGATCAATTCATTCGTTCGATACGCGGCAGGCGCAGCGCTAGTTGTCCTGTTGTCGAGCTGTGGCGGCAAACCCGAGGCGTCGGTCGAGAACACTGCACCAGCCGCAACGACCGCACCGGATCCGAACGTAGTCACGGGTGCGGCCATCGACCCGGAGCTTGCGGCCCAATTGAAGGAATTGATTGCCACGAAGGGTGGCCAATGCGTCAACATCCTGAGTGCGCAAGGCGAGGATGCCTCAAGCAGGATCAAGGTCACCTGCAGCGGACAAGCCGGTGATCCCGACACGGTCTCCTATACCGTCGATCCCGGCATCTAGATTCCACCAACCGCGCAGCTCATAGGGCGGGCTCACGCCCGCCTTATGCGGATTACTGAAGCGATTCACGCATGCATGATGGCGGGCCGGGGCCCGCCCTATGTCCTCGTCCAGGCGTGGGTTGGGGTGCGATGCGGATATACCCTTAACGCTTTCGACGCGGCATGATTGGCCGCGCGATGGGGATCGCCTTCTTCCAGATCCTCGCTGCGACATCCAACCCCGGTCGCAATCGCCACGTACGCTCCCAAAAGAAACCGCATGCCACACACCATCAGCACCATGGAACAGTTCCTGATCGCCATGACGATCATCTTCAGCGTTCCCTACCTGATCTGGCGATTGGGGCGCACCGATTACTTTGCCCCGCTGGTGGTCGTGCAGATCATCGCCGGCATCCTGCTCGGGCCGGGCGTACTGGGCACGGTGGCGCCGTCTTACTACCAATTCGTCTTCACCACTGAAGTCATCAGCATCCTCAACGGCCTGGGTGCGTGGGCGGTGATGCTGTTCGTGCTGATCGCGGGCATCGAACTGGACGTGCGCCAGGCGTGGAAGAACCGCGTGGAAAGCGGCATCACCGCCGGCCTTGCCCTGGGCATACCGCTGCTGACCGGCAGTCTGGCCGCCTTCGGCATGCTCCTGTTTCCCGGCTGGATTGGCGAGCAAGGCCAGTCCTGGCAATTCGTGGTCGGCGTGGGCATGGCCTGCGCAGTGACCGCATTGCCGATCCTGATCCTGCTGATGGAAAAGCTCGACATCCTGCGCCAGCCCATGGGCCAGCGCATCCTGCGTTACGCGAGCCTGGATGACATCGCCATCTGGGGCGTGCTGGCGCTGGTACTGCTGGACTGGGGACGAATGGGACGCCAGGTCGGATTCCTGATCGCGTTCGTGGTCGCCTGCATCGCCTTCCGCAAATTGATGGTGCGACTGCCCGAGCGCGACCGCTGGTACGTGATGCTGATCTGGCTGGCGCTGTGCGCATTCGGCGCGGACTGGTCGGGCCTGCATTTCATGGTCGGCGCCTTCCTGGCCGGCGTGGTCGTGGACGCAGAATGGTTTGACCAGGAGCAGATGGACCGCCTGCGCCATAACGTGTTGCTGGTAATGATGCCGGTATTCTTCCTCAGCACCGGACTGCGCACCAACTGGTCGGTGGGCGGCGACGTGGTGTTCATCGCCGCCGCCGTGTTGCTGGTCGCTTCGGTGGCCGGGAAGCTGGTCGGCGTGCACATCGCCGGCAGGCTATTGAAATGGAAACCCGGCGAAGCCTCGCTGATCGGCTGGCTGCTGCAGACCAAGGCGTTGATCATGATCATTTTCGCCAACATCCTGCTGGACAAGCAGATCATCAGCAACGCCACGTTCACCGCACTGCTGCTGATGGCAGTCGCCAGCACCATGCTGACCATCCCGATCGTGACCCCGAAGTTGAAGAAGCTGTTGCGGAAACCATAGGATTGGCTGAAGCCCACCCAGACGGGTGATGGGGCGCAAGCGCAACGAAGTGGCTTTCAGCAGCGAAGGTGATCCACCCCGGGTTGCTCATTACGGCGCGCACAGTGCCCAGGTTAATCAGCTTCGCTGTTGAAGGCGGCTTGGGGCTCTACCAGGGCTGTTCGCTTTTCGTGCTGCTTAAGGCCAGCATCAGCCATCCAATCAACGCTGGAGTCCACTTTGTCATTCTCCGACCCACAAGCTGTCGCCCGCTATGCCGCTGGGCCCGTCCGCCAGGTGCCTGGCTTCCACGCCATGCAACAGATGGCCTCGCTGCTGCTGGCCGAATCCGTGCCGCCTGATGGCCGCGTGCTGGTACTGGGCGCCGGTGGTGGTCTTGAATTGAAAGTGTTCGCCGAGGCGCATGACGGCTGGCAGTTCACTGGCGTCGATCCCTCCGCTGAAATGCTGGCGCTGGCGAAAACTACCCTGGGGCCGCTCGCCCCACGCGTCGAACTGGTCGAGGGCTACATCGATACGGCACCCGACGGACCCTTCGATGGCGCCACCTGCCTGCTGACCCTGCACTTCCTTCCTGCGCAGGAGCGCCTGCACACGCTGAAGGAACTGGCGCGACG
>JBDTPP010000193.1:0-4667 GCA_039932615.1 Pseudoxanthomonas sp. | reverse complement strand
CGCAGCAGGTGGACCGGGCGATGGAGAAGTTCGGATTCGCCATGGGCCCGTTCCGGATGGGCGACCTGGCCGGCAACGACATCGGCTGGGCGATCCGCAAGCGCCGCTACGTGGAAAAGCCGCACATGACCTATTCGAAGACCGCCGACCTGGTGTGCGAACTGGGCCGTTATGGGCAGAAGACGGGAGCGGGCTGGTACGACTACAAGCCGGGCGACCGCACCGCGTACCCCTCGCAGGTGGTGAACGAGTTGATCGAGCAGAACTCCAGGAGTATTGGCGTGGAGCGCCGCAGGATCAGCGACGAGGAGATCGTCGAGCGACTGGTGTACGCACTGGTCAACGAAGGCGCCTACCTCCTGGAAGAAGGCATCGCGGCCAAGGCCTCGGACATCGACGTGGTGTACCTGGCTGGCTACGGCTTCCCGGTCTGGCGAGGGGGGCCGATGTTTTATGCCGACACGGTCGGCCTCTACAACGTGCTGGCGGCGATGCGCCGCTATGCCAAGGGGCATGAAGGCGATGCATGGGAGCCGGCACCGCTGCTGGTGAAGCTGGCTGACGCGGGAAAATCATTCAATGCCTGATTTCATTCCACATTCGGCCGTGTGCTCGTGTAGGAGCGGACCTTGTCCGCGATGCATTTGCGGCATCGGATCGGAAAGCATCGCGGGCAAGGCCCGCTCCTACAGTTCCTGCTCTTACAGAGTGATCCACCATTTATCGAAGGGAAGTCGACCGTGAAAGAAGCCGTCATCGTTTCCACCGCGCGCACCGGCCTGGCCAAAAGCTGGAAAGGCGCCTTCAACATGACCCACGGCGCCACCCTGGGTGGGCACGTGGTGCAGCACGCGGTGGCGCGTGCCGGCATCGATCCGGCGGAAGTCGAGGACGTGTTGATGGGTTGCGCCAATCCCGAAGGCGCCACCGGCGTCAACATCGCACGACAGAGCGCGTTGCGTGCCGGCCTGCCGGTAACCGTGCCCGGGGCAACCGTCAATCGTTTCTGTTCTTCCGGCCTGCAGACCATCGCGATGGCGGCGCAGCGCGTGCTGGCGGGAGAGGGCGACATCCACGTCGCCGGCGGCGTGGAAAGCATTTCCTGCGTGCAGCCGTACATGAACCAGCACATGCTGAGTGAAGGCTGGTTGCTGCAGCACAAGCCCGAGCTGTACTGGCCGATGCTGCAGACCGCCGAGACCGTGGCCAAGCGCTACGGCATCTCGCGCGAGCGCCAGGATCGTTATGGCGCCGAGAGCCAGCAGCGCGCCGCGGCGGCGGCGGCGGCGGGAAAATTCGATGACGAAATCGTGCCGATCACCGTATTGGCCGGTATCGCAGATCCAGCAACGCGCCAGCTGCGGACGCGCGAAATCACCTTTTCTGCCGATGAGGGCATCCGCGCGGACACCACTTACGAGGGCGTGGCGAAAATCCGCAGCGCGGTGCCAGGCGGCGTGATCTCGGCCGGCAACGCCAGCCAGTTTTCCGATGGTGCCTCGGCCTCGGTGATCATGGATCGCAAGCTGGCCGAACAGCGCGGGATCAAACCGTTGGGCGTCTTCCGCGGCTTCGCCGTGGCCGGTTGCGAGCCTGACGAGATGGGCATCGGCCCGGTGTTCGCCGTGCCCAAACTGCTCAAGCGCGCAGGCCTGAAGGTGGACGATATCGGCCTGTGGGAATTGAACGAGGCCTTCGCGGTGCAGGTTCTGTATTGCATGGACACGCTGGGCATTCCACATGACCGCATCAACGTCAACGGCGGCGCCATCGCGGTCGGTCATCCCTATGGCGTCAGTGGTGCGCGATTGGTGGGACACGCCCTGATCGAAGGCAAGCGTCGTGGGGTCAAGTACGCCGTCGTCACCATGTGCGTGGGTGGCGGGCAGGGCGCCGCCGGCCTGTTCGAAATCGCCTGAGCCCCGCATGGACTCCTTGCTGCTCTCGCGTCGCGACCTGGAATTCCTGCTTTACGAATGGCTGGACGTGACGGCGTTGGCTGCGGCCGAACGTCATGCCGATCACAACCGCGAAACCTTCGATGCGGTGCTCGATACCAGCGAGCGCCTGGCCAACGAGCTGTTCGCCCCGCACAACCAGAAGGCCGACCATCACGAACCCCGGTTCGATGGCGAAAGCGTCAGCCTGATCGATGAGGTCAAGCCCGCCTTGAAGGCTCTTGCCGATGCCGGCCTCATCGCCGCTTCGCAGGATTACGCGCTGGGCGGAATGCAGTTGCCCATCGTGGTGGAGCAGGCTGCATTGGCCTATTTCTACGCCGCCAATATCGGCACCACGGCCTACGCGATGCTGACTATCGGCAATGCCAACCTGCTGCTGGCGCACGGCAGCGCGGCGCAGGTCGCGGCCTTCGTGGAGCCGGAGCTGCAGGGCCGCTATTTCGGCACCATGTGCCTGTCCGAACCTCAGGCGGGCTCGTCGCTCTCGGACATCACAACCCGCGCGGACCATGACGGGGAATCGCCCTACGGATCCCGCTACCGCGTGACCGGAAACAAGATGTGGATCTCCGGTGGCGACCATGAGCTTTCGGAAAACATCGTGCACCTGGTCCTGGCCAAGATTCCCGGCCCCGATGGAAACCTGATCCCCGGGGTCAAGGGCATCTCACTGCTGCTGGTGCCGAAGTTCCTGGTCAACGAAGACGGCACGCGCGGTGTGCGCAACGACGTGCAGCTGGCCGGCGTCAACCACAAGATGGGTTATCGCGGCACGGTCAACTGCCTGCTCAACTTCGGCGAGGGCACGCGTTACCAGCCGGAAGGCAAGGGCGGTGCCATCGGATACCTCGTCGGCGAGCCGCACCAGGGCCTGGCCTGCATGTTCCACATGATGAACGAGGCCCGCATCGGCGTGGGACTGGGCGCAGTGGCGCTGGGCTACACCGGCTACCTGCATGCCCTGGACTACGCACGCCAGCGGCCGCAGGGTCGCGCCATCGGTAGCGCCGGCAAGGATCCATCCAGCCCGCAGATGCGCATCATCGGCCACGCCGACGTCCGGCGCATGTTGCTGGCGCAGAAGTCGTATGTGGAAGGTGGACTGGCGTTCAATCTGTATTGCGCGCACCTGGTCGACCAGGTACGCATCAGCACCGACCTGCAACAACGTGCGCGCCTGACCCTGTTGCTGGACATCCTGACGCCCATCGCCAAGAGCTGGCCGGCGCAGTGGTGCCTGGCCGCCAACGACCTGGCCATTCAGGTCCACGGCGGTTACGGCTATACGCGTGAATACAAGGTGGAGCAGTTCTATCGCGACAACCGCCTCAATCCGATCCACGAGGGCACCCATGGCATCCAGGGCCTGGATCTGCTCGGACGCAAGGTGCTGATGGAGGATGGCGCGGCGTTCAAGCTGTTTGCAGGCCGGGTGGCGGAAACCGTTGCAGAAGCGCGTGAGCAGGAAGGCCTTGCGGAGTTCGCCCGCGCGCTCGAGCAGCGCGTGCAGCGACTCACCGAGGTGACCCGCATCCTGTGGTCCGCCGGCGACACGCAACTGACCCTGGCCAATGCCAGCGTATTCCTCGAAGCATTCGGCCACATCGCCATCGCCTGGATCTGGCTGGAGCAGGCGCTGGTAGCGGAAACAAAAACCGGTGACTTCTATGAGGGCAAGCGCCGTGCCGCGCGTTACTTCTTCAACTGGGAATTGCCCAAGGTCGATGCCCAACTCGATCTGCTGGCAAGCCTGGATCGCACCACGCTGGATATGCAGGAAGAATATTTCTGAGTGGGAGAAACCTACTTGTTCCACCTTCTCCAGATGACCACAAGAATCGATCATTCCTGCGAGTTCCGCGCAGGCTGAAACCCCAAGGCAACCAAGGCAAGCACACATGGCTGGAAAAAACCTTTTCGATCTCACCGGCAAGACCGCACTGATCACCGGCGGCTCACGCGGCCTGGGCTTGCAGATGGCCGAAGCGCTCGGTAGCCAGGGTGCCAGGGTAGTGCTTTCAGCGCGCAAGCCCGATGAACTGCAGCAGGCCCAGGCGCACCTGCAGAAGTCGGGAATCGATGCGGACTGGGTCGCCGCCGATGGTTCGAAGGACGCGGATATCGTTGCCTTGGCAGATGCCGCGCTGGAGAAGCTCGGCCACGTCGATATCCTCATCAACAACGCGGGCGCCAGTTGGGGAGCACCGGCCGAGGACTATCCGGCCGAGGCATGGGACAAGGTTTTCAACCTCAACATCCGCGGCCTGTTCCTGCTGACCCAGCAGGTCGGCAAGCGATCAATGATCCCGCGCAACTACGGCCGCATCCTCAACATCGCTTCCATCGCCGGCCTGCGTGGCAACCCGCCGGGCGCGATGCAGACCATCGCCTACAACACCAGCAAGGGCGCGCTGGTCAACTTCACCCGCACCCTGGCGGGCGAGTGGGGACGGTATGGCATCACCGTCAACGCGCTGGCCCCGGGCTTCTTCCCGTCGAAGATGTCGAACGTGTTGATCAAGACCCTGGGCGAGGAGGCGCTGATCGGCAATTCGCCGCTGCAGCGCCTGGGCGATGACGAAGACCTGAAAGGGGCGGCCTTGCTGTTCGCCTCCGATGCGGGCAAGCACATTACCGGACAAATCCTGGCGGTCGACGGCGGTTACAGCGCGGTCTGACCGCAAGCAAGGCCTGGGAGGGCAGATG
>JBDTPP010000192.1:0-4725 GCA_039932615.1 Pseudoxanthomonas sp. | reverse complement strand
GAGGAGCCTCTGGACACATCTAGACCTTGTAGCCGGTATGCACCGCGACGATGCCAGCGGACAGGTTCTTGTAGCTGCAGCGCTCGAAACCGGCCTCGAGCATCATCGCCTTCAGCTCTTCCTGCGGCGGGTGCTTGCGGATGCTTTCGGCCAGGTACTGGTAGCTGTCCGAATCGCCACGGGCGAACAGCTTGCCCAGTCGTGGCAGGATCTGGAACGAGTGGAAGTCGTAGACCGGCTTGAACCAGTCCACGGTAACTTGAGAGAACTCCAGTACCCGCGCCTGCCCGCCCACCTTGAGCACGCGGAACATCTCGCGCAGGCCCGCATCCTTGTCAGTGACGTTGCGCAGGCCAAAGGCAATCGTGACCAGGTCGAAGCTGTTGTCCGGGAACGGCAATGCCTCGGCATTGCATTGCACGTAATCAAGACCGCTGACCAGGCCGCGGTTGGTCATGCGGTCGCGACCCACCGAAAGCATCCCGGCGTTGATGTCGCCGAGCACCACTTCACCTTCGTCGCCGACCCGCTCCTTCAGCAACGCGGCGATGTCGCCAGTTCCTCCCGCCAGGTCCAGCACGCGGTCGCCGCGCTTGACCTGCGCGGTACCGACGAAATAGCGCTTCCACACCCGATGCACGCCCAGGCTCATCAGGTCGTTCATCAGGTCGTAGTTGCCTGCGACCGAGGAGAAAACCTCGCCGACCAGCTTCTGCTTGTCCTTGGCGGCGACGTCCTTGAAGCCGAAATGGGTGGTGCCGGATTTGTAGGGGGATTCGCTCATGCCGGGATTATCGCATTGCCATGGCCGCAGCCGCCCGGAAAAAGCACGCGGCCCCCAGCGGGAAGTTGTCGCTCAGCGAATCTGGTCCTTGCACCGCACCGCACCGCGCGCGTCCTCGCAACCACGACCCGGTCGCTGCCGTGGACTCTCCGTGGACGCCGGCAGGGATTGCGCCGGCACCGCCGCCGAGGGTTTGCCGCGGGGAAGCAACGGCCCGCCCGTCACCCGGGGATTGCCGATCATGACGGTGAAACCGTTGGGGGTGGCGGTCAACACCTGCACCTTCTGGGATCCATCAGGCGAGATCCAGGTCTCGCCGACCTTGAACATCGACCCTTCGTTGTTGGAGATGTTTGCGGGCGGCACGTCGGCATCCATGCTGTAGGCGACCCCGCCTGCATCGATGCCGTGGATGATCACCGCATCTCCGGCGAGCCTGGCCTCATAGCAGTTGGGCTTGCACGCGATATCATCGATGCCCACCCGGGGACGGGCGCGCGCCTCCACCGTGTATGACACATTGCCGGCCGCGTCGGCGGCTGCCAGGGACAGCACGATCATCTGCCGATTGACCGATCCGAGCAGGCTGGCCCGGTCCAGCACTACTTCCCTGACCGAACCACCCACCGGAACAGTCAACTTGCGTGCCGCATCGATCCATCCCAGACGATCGCGCTGACGGACGTTGATGTGCTTGGGCAGCGCACCATACGTAGGGTTGCTGACCGCATTACTCCATCCATCGCTCATCACGTCCCAGGGGTTGTCGTACGGGTCGTCGTCGCCATCGGAGTTGTTCGAATGCGGCAGGCCGTAGCCGTGGCCCATCTCATGCGCCAGCGGCGCCAGATTGCCGAACGACCACGGTGGATTCCAGGTATTGCGGATGCATTGGTTGCTGCCTTCGAGGATGCCGCAGGCGCCACCGCCCCAGGCATAACCGTCCAGGTCGCCGTTGAACATCATGTTGACGCCCTGCACGGCATTGAAGTTCACCTGCGGGTCGGCCACCGCCGCGCAGTCCTTGAACAACTGGTCCAGGTTGGCCTTGGGCTTCTCGCCGTCCGCCGCGGGCGGAATGTAGAACGAACGCGGCTGCGGCAGCGTGAACCAGCCGAAGGCACTGCTGCCGGTCAGGTCGATCTTGTTGTAGGACACTTCCTTCCAGTAGTTGCCCAGCTGGCCGGAACTGGTGCCGTACTGGCCATTGAAGAAAGTTATCGGCTTTTGTTCTTCGACAATGTCGCTGAACTTGCAGGCCACGGTCACCCAGCGGGTGTTGCCGATCACCGCCTGTGGCGCAAGCAACGCCTTGGACAGGGCCGGCAACTGTGGGCGGTCGGCTGGCACGATGGCCGCAATGAGGGTGGCACCACCACGCTTGGCCAGCGAGAACTCCACCGCTACGCGACGATTGGCCAGTGCGTACAGATCGCCAGCCGCGTGCCGCGCCTGCGCCGGGTCCAGCACGCGACGCGTACCGTCATCGCCGACCAGGGTTGCGATGAACAGGGACGGCAGTTGCGACTTGCCCTGCAGCGGGACAGGATCGCCCCAGCGCAGCTCCAGCTGGCCCTGCACGATTTCCGCGCTGGCGCCCGGCAAAAATCCGGCGAACGCCAGCCCCAGGCAGGCTGCGATGACTTTGTTCATGAATTTACCCCTGGGCTGTGCGGCCGAATTCACCATGACGTGCCCCCGCATGGTGCATTGAATGCGGCCCCACGCCAAGTCCGCGAGAGCACGAATATCACCTGCCCTGGCGGTTTCGTGACCCGCGACCATGCCAAGCTCTGCCACGACCACCGCTTTTCGGAGTAGCCCTTGATTTCGAAACCCGATTACAGCGCCCTGCTGGACACTGCCATCGCCGAAGCCCGCCAGGGCCTGGCCGAAGGCGGAATTCCCATCGGCGCAGCACTCTTCCACCAGCATGGCAACCTGCTGGGCTGCGGCCACAACCGCCGCATCCAGGAAAACGACCCGTCGGTCCACGGCGAAACCGATGCTTTCCGCAAGGCCGGACGCCAGCGCCGTTATCGCGACACGATCATGGTTACCACCCTGGCCCCGTGCTGGTACTGCAGCGGCCTGGTGCGCCAGTTCAACATCGGCACGGTGGTGGTGGGCGAATCGGTCAACTTCAGTGGCGGCATCGACTGGTTGCGGGAAAACGGCGTCAACGTGATCGACCTGCGCAGCGAGGAATGCATCGAAATGCTGGGCGACTACATCGCCGCCAACCCGGAAGTGTGGAACGAGGATATCGGCGAGGGCTAAGCATCACCCCGCTTCCACGCCACGCCACCATCATGTGGAAATGATGCACATCCGTAGGAGCGGGCCATGCCCGCGATGCTCTTTCGCAACGTGCCGCAAAGCAGCGCGGGCAAGGCCCGCTCCTACAAGAATTACAGGATATAGCGGCTGAGGTCGGGGTCCTGGACCAGTTCGCCGAGGTGCGCGTCGACGTAGGCCTTGTCGATGCTGACCTGCTGGCCGTCGCGGTCCGGAGCTTCGTAGCTCAGCGTGTCGAGCAGCCGCTCGAGCACCGTGTGCAGGCGACGTGCGCCTATGTTCTCCTGGCGTTCGTTGACCTGCGCGGCGATCTCGGCGAGGCGGTCGACGGCATCGGCGGAGAAATCGACGGTCACGCCCTCGGTCTGCAGCAATGCTTCGTATTGGCGGGTCAGCGCAGCCTTGGGCTCGGTCAGGATGCGCACGAAATCCTCCTTCGACAGCGCCGACAATTCCACCCGGATCGGGAAGCGGCCCTGCAGTTCCGGGATCAGGTCGCTGGGCTTGGCCAGGTGGAAGGCGCCGGAGGCGATGAACAGGATGTGGTCGGTCTTGACCGTGCCGTACTTGGTGCTGACGTTGGAGCCTTCCACCAGCGGCAGCAGGTCGCGCTGCACGCCCTCGCGCGACACATCGCCGCCACTCATGTTGCCGCCGCGCTTGGCGACCTTGTCGATCTCGTCGATGAAGACGATGCCGTTCTGTTCGCAGGCCTCGATGGCCGCGGCGCGGATGTCTTCCTCGTTGACCAGCTTGGCGGCTTCCTCTTCCACCAACTGCGGGCGCGCGGCCTTGATGGTCAGCGTGCGCGCATGCGACTTCGCACCGCCCATGCTGGAGAACATCTGCCGCAGCTGCTGGCCCATTTCCTCCATCCCCGGCGGAGTCATGATGTCCATGCTGACGTTGGCCGAGAGTTCCAGTTCTATCTCGCGGTCGTCCAGCTCGCCGTTGCGAAGCTGACGGCGCAGCTTCTGGCGTGTCTCCGATTCCTTCGACGACGGTTCCGCGCCGATGTCCACCGTGGTCGTGGCCGCGCCAAAACCAAAGCCCCCGGCCGCTGCATCGCGGCGCGGCAGCAGTGCATCCAGGATGCGTTCTTCCGCCCGTTCCTCCGCCTGGGTGCGCACACGCACCTTGGCCTGTTCGCGATACATCTTGACTGCGGTGTCGGCCAGGTCGCGCACGATCTGCTCCACGTCCTTGCCGACGTAGCCGACTTCGGTGAAGCGGGTGGCTTCGACTTTCACGAACGGCGCGTTGGCCAGCGTGGCCAGGCGCCGCGCGATCTCGGTCTTGCCGACGCCGGTGGGGCCGATCATCAGGATGTTCTTCGGCATGACCTCGTCGCGCAGGTCCGGCTGCAGCTGCATGCGCCGCCAGCGGTTGCGCAGGGCGATGGCGACCGCGCGCTTGGCCGCATGCTGGCCGACGATGTGGCGGTCGAGTTCCTGCACGATCTCGCGCGGGGTCATGGTGGCGTTGGTGTTGGGCGTAAGCGACATGCGGGTATTGATCCGGGAACGAGTGGGGAGTCGGTGGCAGCCGGGAACTGGGAACTGGGGGCTGTGCGCGAGAAACGAGGAACGAGGAGTGAGGAGTGAGGAGTGGTAGTGAGGAGCAAGGAGTAGAAAGTGGGGAAC
>JBDTPP010000191.1:0-4734 GCA_039932615.1 Pseudoxanthomonas sp. | reverse complement strand
TGGGCTGGTTATGGCCATGCGTCGATCACTGCGGCCGCGCTGCGCATGCTGACCAATGTTTTGCACCAGGAAGCCAACGGCCTGGGCGTGCGCGTGCAGATGCTCGCCGTCGACAAGCCGGTCAGCACCCCGGCCAACGAACGCAATGCCTGCGCCGAATGGCCTAGCGCACTCGCCGTCGGTCGCCATGCGGTGTCGCTGCTGACCCGCAACGAACGCCAGCGCGCCGTGGTGCCCTTCGACGCCGGCCGCGCACTGACGCCACCGCGCGCCTTGTTTGATGAATTTTCCCTCCCCTTGTCCACCCACGAGACCAACCCATGAACTTCAATTCCATAATCGAGAATCGGGCACTGCGCACCACTTCGCTCGGCGTGCTGCTGGCGCTGTCCGTCGCCGTCATCGCCGGTTGCAGCGGCCAGGCCGCGGAAAACAGCATGCCGCCGCCGCCCGCGGTCAGCGTGGCCCCGGTCCTGGTCAAGCAGATCAGCCAGTGGGACGACTTCAGTGGTCGAGTGGAGGCGGTCGAAAGCGTCGACCTGCGTCCGCGAGTCTCCGGCTACATCGATCGCGTGAACTACCAGGAAGGCCAGGAAGTGCGCAAGGGCGAGGTGCTGTTTACCATCGACTCGCGCAGCTACCGCGCCGAACTGGCCCGGGCGCAGGCCGACCTGGCCCGCGCCCACAGCCAGGCCGAACTGGGACGCAGTGAAGCGGCACGCGCTAAGAAGCTTTCGGAATTGCAGGCCATTTCCACCGAGACCTACGAGCAGCGCCGCTCCGCCGCCGCAGAAGCGCAGGCGAATGTCGCTGCCGCGCAGGCCGCGGTGGATGCCGCGCGCTTGAATCTGGAATTCACCCAGGTGCGTGCGCCGATCAGCGGCCGCGCCGGACGCGCGCTGGTCACTGCCGGCAACCTGGTCAGCGCCGGCGACGCCGCCAGCGTGCTGACCACGCTGGTGTCGCTGGACAAGATGCACGTGCATTTCGATACCGACGAACGCACCTTCCTCCATTACGCCGAACTGGCGCGCAAGGGCGAGCGTCCCAGCGAGAATGGTGCGGGCGTACCCGTGCAGGTGGGCCTGGTGGGTGAGGATGGATTCCCGCACACCGGCGTGGTCGATTTCCTCGACAACCAGGTCGATCCCGCCACCGGCACCATACGTGCGCGCGCACTGCTGGACAACGCCGACCGTGCCTTCACGCCCGGCCTGTTTGCACGGGTCCGGGTGCTGGGCAGCGGCCGGTTCAACGCGATGCTCGTCGACGACAAGGCCGTGTTGACCGACCAGGACCGCAAGTACGTGTACGTGGTCGACGCCAAGCACCAGGCCCAGCGCCGTGACGTGACCCTGGGCCGTACCGCCGATGGATTGCGCATCGTCGAAACCGGACTGACGGCCGGCGACAAGGTGATCGTCAGCGGCGTGCAGAAGGTGTTCTTCCCCGGCATGCCGGTGGCTGACAAGACCGTGGTGATGGGTGCGCCGGAAGCAGCGCCAATAGCAATGAAGTAGCAGTGATCCGCCCCCTCCCTTGCTCAGCAGGGGAGCTCGAAGCCGCCTCAAGCGGCTGAGGGGGAGGGGTTGCTCTTTGCATTTACCCTCCGCGCCGAAAGCTACCCCATCCGCCCTTCGGGCACCTTCCCCGTAAACCGGAGAAGGGTTCGACTTCCTGCCTTGCAGGGAGACGGGTTCTCTTTTTTCCAGCTCCAGTAGTTACAGGAAATCCACCCATGGACTTCTCAAGATTCTTCATCGACCGGCCGATCTTCGCTGCAGTGCTGTCGATCGTGATCTTCGCCGCAGGCGTGATCGCGATTCCGTTGCTGCCCATCGGCGAATACCCGGAGGTGGTGCCACCGTCAGTGGTGGTGCGCACCGTCTATCCCGGCGCCAACCCCAAGGTGATCGCCGAAACCGTGGCCACGCCGCTGGAGGAAGCCATCAACGGCGTCGAGGACATGATGTACGTCAAGTCCGTCGCCGGTTCCGACGGCGTGCTGCAGATGACGGTCACCTTCAAGCAGGGCGTCGATGCCGACGATGCTGCCGTACGCGTGCAGAACCGGGTCAGCCAAGCGCTGGCGCGATTGCCCGAGGACGTGCGCAGGCAAGGCGTGACAACGCAGAAACAGTCGCCGGTGTTCCTGATGGTGGTGCACCTGGTGTCCACCGACGGCAAGTACGACTCGTTGTACCTGCGCAACTACGCACGACTGCACGTGAAGGACGAAATGGCCAAGATCGCGGGCGTCGGCGATGCGCAGGCCTTCGGCGGCGGCGACTACGCCATGCGCCTGTGGCTGGACCCGGACAAGGTCGCTTCGCGAGGCCTGACCGCCAGCGACGTGTTGCGCGCAGTGCGCGAACAGAACGTGCAGGTGTCGGCGGGCCAGCTGGGCGCGGAACCGATGCCCAACGGCAGCGACTTCCTGTTGCCGATCAACGCAAAGGGTCGCCTCAGCAGCACCGAGGAGTTCGGCAACATCGTGCTCAAGGCCGGTGCTGATGGCGAGATCGTGCGTCTCTCCGATGTCGCTCGCATCGAACTGGCTGCCGGTGACTACACGCTGCGCGCGCGCCTGGACGGCATGAATGCCTCGGCAATCGGCATCTTCCAGGCGCCGGGTGCGAATGCGCTTGAGATCCGTGACGCCGTGGTGAGCAAGATGGAGCAGATCTCCAAGACCCTGCCGCCGGGCGTGGAAATCAAGTCGGTCTACGACACCACCATCTTCGTCCGCGATTCAATCAAGGCCGTGATCACCACCTTGCTGGAAGCCACGCTGCTGGTGGTGCTGGTGGTAATCCTGTTCCTGCAGACCTGGCGCGCCTCGATCATTCCGTTGATCGCGGTGCCGGTGTCCATCGTCGGCACCTTTGGTGTGCTCTATCTGCTGGGCTTCTCGATCAACACCCTGACCCTGTTCGGGCTGGTGCTGGCGATCGGCATCGTGGTCGACGACGCCATCGTCGTGGTCGAGAACGTGGAGCGCAATATCGAGGAAGGCCTTAGCCCGCTGGCGGCCGCGCACCAGGCGATGAGGGAAGTCTCCGGCCCGATCATCGCCATTGCACTGGTGCTGTGCGCGGTGTTCGTGCCGATGGCCTTCCTGTCCGGGGTCACCGGCCAGTTCTACAAGCAGTTCGCGGTGACGATTGCCATTTCCACGGTGATCTCGGCGATCAACTCGCTGACGCTGTCGCCGGCCCTGGCCGCATTGCTGCTGAAGCCGCATGACGCCGCCAAGGACGCGCCGTCGCGCCTGATCGACCGCTTGTTCGGTTGGCTGTTCCGCCCGTTCAACCGTTTCTTCAAGCGTGGTTCGCAGCGCTATGAAAGCGCGGTGTCGCGTGCGCTCGGCAAGCGTGGCGCGGTGTTCGCGGTCTACTTCGTACTGCTGATCGCTGCGGGCGTGATGTTCAAGGCGGTGCCGACGGGCTTCATTCCACTGCAGGACAAGCTCTATCTCATCGCCGGCGTGAAGATGCCGGAGGGCGCTTCCATCGAACGCACCGACGCGGCCTTGAAGAAGGTGGCGGCGATCGCCAAGGGCATCGAAGGCGTGGAAAGCGAGATCGCCTTCCCGGGCCTGAACCCGCTGCAGTTCACCAATACCCCGAACAGCGGCGTGGCGTTCTTCACCCTGAAGCCGTTCAACCAGCGCAAGAACAGCGCCAGGCAGATCAGCGATGAACTGAACGCGAAGATTTCGAATATCCAGGAAGGCTTCGCCTTTGCGTTGATGCCGCCGCCGATCCAGGGACTGGGCAACGGCTCGGGCTATTCGCTGTTCATCGAGGACCGTACCAACCAGGGCTATGGCGCGTTGCAGAACGCGGTCAACGCGTTCCAGGGCGCTGCGTCGCAGACGCCGGGCATGGGCTTCCCGATCAGCAGCTACCAGGCCAATGTGCCGCAGCTGGACGCGGACGTGGACCGGGTCAAGGCGAAGGCGCAGGGCGTGCCGCTGACCGAACTGTTCGACACCCTGCAGACCTACCTGGGTTCGGCCTACGTCAACGACTTCAACATGTTCGGCCGCACCTGGCAGGTGATTGCGCAGGCGGATGGTTCGTTCCGCGACGACGTCGAAGACATCGGCAACCTGCGCACCCGCAACGTCAATGGCGAAATGGTCCCGATCGGCAGCATGGTCAAGATCACCAAGACCTATGGTCCGGATCCGGTGATCCGTTTCAACGGCTATCCGGCCGCCGACATCCTCGGCGAAGCGGATCCACGCATGCTGTCTTCGGCCGAGGCCATGACCAAGGTGAAGGAGATCGCGGCGACCGCATTGCCGGCAGGCATGGGCATCGACTGGAGCGACCTGAGCTACCAGGAAGCGACCCAGGGCAAGGCCGCGCTGGTGGTGTTCCCGCTGGCGGTGTTGCTGGCCTTCCTGGTGCTGGCGGCGCTGTACGAAAGTTGGACCCTGCCGCTGGCGGTGATCCTGATCGTGCCGATGACGCTGTTGTCCGCATTGCTGGGTGTGTGGCTGACTGGCGGCGACAACAACGTGTTCGTGCAGGTCGGCCTGGTGGTGCTGATGGGCCTGGCCTGCAAGAACGCGATCCTGATCGTCGAGTTCGCCCGCGAACTGGAAATGCAGGGCAAGGGGATTGTCGATGCCGCGCTTGAAGCCTGCCGCCTGCGCCTGCGTCCCATCGTCATGACCTCGGTGGCCTTCATCGCCGGCACCGTGCCGCTGGTGCTGTCGCATGG
>JBDTPP010000190.1:0-4736 GCA_039932615.1 Pseudoxanthomonas sp. | reverse complement strand
GCTGCAGAACCTGCGGGTCCACCGATGGAAGCGCCTGGCGGCTCCGGTACACCGCCGCCTTTCGACAACCTGCTGGGCCATCCGAAGCCGTTGTGGATGCTGTTCATGACCGAGTTCTGGGAACGCTTCGCGTTCTACGGGATCCGCTGGGCGCTGGTGCTGTATATCGTCTCGCAGTTCCATGGCGGCGATTCCTCGGGCGAAGCCCCGGCCAACCTGACTTACGGCTCCTACCTGGCGCTGGTCTATGCGGGTGCGATTTTCGGCGGTTATATCGCCGACCGCGTGATTGGTTACCAACGTTCCATCCTGCTCGGCGCGATCGTGATGGCCACCGGGCTGTTCATGATCTCCGTGCCCAGCCCGCAGATCTTCGAGATTGGCCTGGCCACGATCATAGTCGGCAACGGCCTGTTCAAGCCGAACATCTCGACCATGGTCGGCAAGCTGTATTCGACTGCCGATGGTCGCCGCGACAGCGGCTTCACCATCTTCTACATGGGCATCAATGCCGGTGCGCTGATCGCCCCGGTACTGACCGGGTGGCTGGCCGAGAAGGTGTTCGGCACCAGCGACATGCCGACCTACAAGTATGTATTCATCGCCTCGGGCATCGGCATGCTGGTCAGCCTGGTGTGGTTCTGGTTCGGCCGGGAGCAGCTCAAGGGAATCGGCGCGCCACCGGAAAACGCGCAGGGCCTGGGCCGCGTGTTGATGGTGGCGATTGGCATGGTTGTGGTGATCCCGCTGGTGTACTTCCTGCTGAGCCTGGGTGCGGTGACGCTGGGCTGGATCCTGCTGGCGATGTTCATCGGCCTGTCGCTGATGCTGCTGGTGGAAGGCGTTCGCAACGGCAAGGTGGCGCGCGACAAGGTCATCGCGATGCTGATCATCTTCGCCTTCAACGTGTTGTTCTGGATGTTCTTCGAACAGGCCGGCAGCTCCTTCACCTTCCTCGCCGACAACATCGTCAATCGCGATTTCAACGGCTGGGTCTTCCCGACGGGCTGGTTCCAGAGCGTGAACTCGATCGCGATCATTGCCCTTGCGCCGGTGCTGGCCTGGGCCTGGGTCAGGATGGGCCGCGCCAACCCGTCGATTCCGCGCAAGTTCGGCCTGGGCCTGATCTTCAACGGACTGGCTTTTCTGCTGTTGATGTTCGCGCTGTCCAGCCTGGTCAGTGATGCCGGCAAGATCCCGTTCTGGACGCTGTTCATGGTCTACGTGATCCAGTCGGTCGGTGAGTTGTGCCTGTCGCCGATCGGCCTGTCGATGGTCACCAAGCTGGCGCCGCTGCGCCTGGTCGGCTTCGGCATGGGCGGCTGGTTCCTGTCCACCGGCATCGGCAACAACCTGTCCGGCATCTTCGCCAGCAGCGTCAGTGGCGAAACCGGCATGACCACCACCTCGGCGTTGACCGGCTATACCTTCGGCTTCTGGTCGCTGCTGGGTGCAGGCGTGTTGCTGTTCCTGCTGGCGCCGCTGATCCAGAAGCTCATGCACGGCGTCAAGTGATGCGGAAAGGGTCGGCCGGCACCAGCGGCTTTGGCGCATTGCTACTCGCGGTCGCGATGACCGCGTGCAGCGCGCGCGAACAGGCGGAACCGAATCCGCCATCGACGACCCCGAACGTATCGACCAAGCCGGATACCTCGCAGCCGGTCGCCTCCGGGAATACGCCGGCCGCCGCGGACATCGCGGCGGTGGCGGCATTGAACGCGTCGTTCGATCCGCTGCGCGATCCGGCCAGCGACCTGGAAATGGCCAAGGTCGAAGCCATGCGCGGCAACAAGCGGATCATGGTCGACGTGGGCGGCGAGTGGTGCAGCTGGTGCCACATTCTTGACAAGTTCGTCGAGGAGGACGCGGAGATCCGCAGTTTCCGCGACGCCAATTTCGTCTGGGTAAAGGTCAACTACAGCGAAGAAAACGAAAACAAGCCGTTCCTCGCCGCGTATCCCGAAATCAAGGGCTACCCGCACCTGTTCGTGCTGGACGCCGATGGCAAACTGCTGCATTCGCAGTTCACCGGCGAGCTGGAAAAGGGCAAGGGCTACGACCGGGTGAAGTTCTTTGCCTTCATGAAGGAATGGGCGCCAGCCGCGCAGCTGAAGTAGAGCGGGCCATGTTTTCCTTCTGCCCCCGGGAGAAGGTGCCTGTAGGGCGGATGAGGGAAGGGGCATTCAGTCGCAGGAAGAGTCTTCCACGCGAAGTCATTTTGCTTCACTCCTCCGTCGCTTTGCGCCACCTTCTCCCGGTGGGAGAAGGAAAGACTCTACTTCCCTGTCAGGTTGCTCACGCCGTCGGCCAGCTTGGCCAGCAGGGCGTCAAGTTGGGCGCGATCGGTTTCATCCAGGTTGGCCAGCAACTGACGCTCGCATTCCAGCGCCATCGGAGCGACCTCGTCGTAGACCGTGTAGCCGACCGGCGACAGTTCCAGCACCGACCGGCGACGGTCCGAACCGTGGGTATCGCGCTGGACCAGTCCGCGTTCCAGCAGACGCGCCAAGGCCCGACTCACTGCGACCTTGTCCATGGCGGTGCGCTCGGCCACTTCGCCTGCGGATAATCCCGGGAAGCGACCCAGCACCGCCATGATCCGCCACTCGGTCACGGCCAGGCCGAAGCGCTTGCCATACAGGCCGGAGATGGTCTGGCTGATGTGGTTGGAGAGGATGCTGAGGCGGTAGGGCAGGAAACGTTCCAGCGCCAGGACCGCATGCTCCGGGACCGCCTGTTCGACGACTGCATGCTCGACCACTGCATGCTCTACGACGGCATGCTCTACGACGGCATGCTCCAGTTCGGAATGCTCCTGCGGGCCCTGGTCCGGGATGGCGTTTTCGGTGGGGATATTCATCGATAGTCCTTGGTGGATGACGCAGCGCCGCTTGCAATTGGTTTCATATGAAACTATAAAGCAGGGTTCCAGAGACGAGCCCGCGAGGCAAGAACCATGAGCGCACAGCCCAATCTTGGCATGCAGGTCACCACGTTCGAGAACCCGATGGGTATCGACGGCTTCGAATTCGTCGAATTCGCCGCCCCGGAAGGTCAGGGCGAACTATTGCACGACTATTTCCAGAAGATGGGTTTCACCGCGGTCATGCACCACAAGACCAGGCCGATCACCGTCTACCGCCAGGGCACGGTCAATTTCCTGCTCAATGAAGACCCCGATTCGTTCGCCGCCGATTTCGCCAGGGCCCACGGCCCCAGCGCCTGCGGTTTTGCCATCCGTTTCCAGAAGCCCGGCGCTGAAGTTCTAAAGACCGTGCTGGGCAACGGCGGCGAGGCCATCGTCGACAAGGCCGACAGCAAGGCGGTCGATGCGCCGGTCGTCAAGGGTATCGGCGATTGCATGCTGTACCTGGTCGACAGGTACGGCGACAAGGGCAATATGTATGATCAGGATTACCTGCCGGTGCAGGGCGCCGACCAGCATCCCAAGGGCTTTGGCCTGACCTTCATCGATCACCTGACCCACAACCTTTACTTCGGCAACATGCAGAAGTGGTCGGACTATTACGAGCGGTTGTTCAACTTCCGCGAGATCCGCTATTTCGACATCAAGGGCGCCAAGACCGGCCTGGTGTCCAAGGCGATGACCGCGCCCGATGGCATCGTCCGCATCCCGCTCAACGAGTCGAACGATCCCAAGAGCCAGATCAACGAATACCTGGATGCCTACCAGGGCGAGGGCATCCAGCACATTGCCTGCTTCACCGACGACATCTATGCCACCGTCGAGGCGATGCGTGAGCAAGGTGTGGAGTTCCTGGATACGCCCGACGCGTATTTCGAGGTGATCGACCAGCGCGTGCCCGACCATGGCGAGGACGTGCCGCGCCTGGCCCGCAACAAGATCCTGATCGACGCCGACCCGGAAACGCAGCAGCGCAAATTGCTGCAGATCTTCACCCAGAACGCGATCGGACCGATCTTCTTCGAGATCATCCAGCGCAAGGGCAATGAAGGTTTTGGCGAAGGCAATTTCCAAGCGCTGTTCGAAAGCATCGAGCGCGACCAGATGAAGCGCGGGTTTCTCTGACAATTGGCGTAGGAGCGACGTAAGTCGCGAAACATTCCCCCTGGCGACTGGATAGAATTGGGCTCGTCTTTGTGTTCGCGACTTACGTCGCTCCTACGGTCGTTTCTACAAGGGTGCAGCATGACCAGCAACGGCTACCAATCCGGTTTCGGCAACGAATTTGCCAGCGAGGCGCTCCCCGGCACGCTGCCAGTCGGCCGTAACTCACCGCAACAGGTCGCGCATGGCCTGTATGCCGAGCAGCTTTCCGGGACTGCATTTACCGCGCCACGAGCGGAAAATCGCCGCAGCTGGCTCTACCGGATCCGGCCTGCGGCGATGCACGGAACGTTCAGCCCGTTCGTCCAGGCCAGCTTCCACAACGACTTCGACACCGGTCCGGTATCGCCGGACCAGTTGCGCTGGTCGCCGATACCCTTGCCGCAAGCGCCGACCGATTTCGTGGACGGGCTTTTCACCATGGCCGGCAATGGCTCGGCTGCCGGGCAAGCCGGTATCGGCATCCATGTGTATGCGGCCAACCGCTCCATGCAGGGCCGCTATTTCTACGATGCCGATGGCGAACTGCTGATCGTGCCGCAGCAGGGCGCGTTGCGCATCGCCAGCGAGCTCGGCGTGCTGGAGGTGGAGCCGCAACAGATCGCGGTGATTCCGCGTGGCATCCGCTTCCGCGTCGAATTGCCGG
>JBDTPP010000189.1:0-4819 GCA_039932615.1 Pseudoxanthomonas sp. | reverse complement strand
ACCTGCCGGAGGGCCTGAAGGCTGCATTGAAAGCACGCGGCATCGACCGGCTCTACAGCCACCAGGCCGAAGCGTGGACCGCCGCCCAGGCAGGCGAGCACGTCGCCATCGTCACCCCGACCGCTTCCGGCAAATCGCTGTGCTACACGCTGCCGGTGGTGGCCGCGGCGATGACCGGTAATGCCAAGGCCCTGTACCTGTTCCCGACCAAGGCGCTGGCCCAGGACCAGGTGGCCGAGCTGCTGGAGTTGAACCGCGCCGGCGAGCTGGGGGTGAAGGCCTTCACCTTCGACGGCGACACCCCCGGCGATGCGCGGCAGGCGATCCGCCTGCATGGCGACATCGTGGTCAGCAACCCGGACATGCTGCACCAGGCGATCCTGCCGCACCACACCAAGTGGGCGCAGTTCTTCGAGAACCTGCGCTACGTGGTGATCGACGAGGTGCATACCTATCGCGGCGTGTTCGGTAGCCACGTCACCAACGTGCTGCGCCGGCTCAAGCGCATCTGCGCGTTCTATGGCGTCAAACCGCAATTCATTTTGTGCTCGGCCACGATCGGCAACCCGCAGGCGCATTGCGAAGCGCTGATCGAGGACCGCGTGCACGCGATCACCGAAAGTGGTGCGCCGACAGGCGACAAGCACGTGCTGTTGTGGAACCCGCCGGTGGTCAATGCCGACCTGGGCCTGCGCGCGTCGGCGCGTTCACAGAGCAACCGCATCGCCCGCATCGCGATCAAGTCGGGCTTGAAGACGCTGGTGTTCGCGCAGACGCGACTGATGGTCGAAGTACTGACCAAGTATCTGAAGGACGTGTTCGACCACGACCCGCGCAAGCCCCCGCGCATCCGCGCCTATCGCGGCGGCTACCTGCCGACCGAGCGCCGCGCGGCCGAACGCGACATGCGTGCCGGCAACATCGACGGCATCATCTCCACCTCGGCGCTGGAACTGGGCGTGGATATCGGCAGCCTCGACGTAGTGGTGCTGAATGGTTATCCCGGTACGGTCGCCGCCACCTGGCAGCGTTTCGGTCGCGCCGGGCGCCGGCAACAACCTTCCCTCGGCGTATTGGTCGCCAGCTCGCAGCCGCTGGACCAGTATGTGGTTCGGCATCCGGATTTCTTTGCCGATGCGCCGCCGGAGCACGCACGCATAGCACCGGACCAGCCACTGATTTTGTTCGACCACATCCGTTGCGGTTCCTTCGAGTTGCCGTTCCTCGTTGGTGAAGCCTTCGGGCCCATCGATCCGTCCGTGTACCTGGAAGCGCTGGCCGAAACCGAAGTGGTGCATCGCGAAGGCGAGCGCTGGGAATGGATCGCCGACAGCTATCCGGCACAGGCGGTGAGCCTGCGTTCCGTGGCCGACGGCAACTTCGTGGTCGTGGACAAGACCGACGGGCGCCAGACCATCCTGTGCGAGGTGGACTACTCCGCTGCCGCGCTGACCCTGTACGAAGGCGCGATCCACATGGTCCAGAGCACGCCGTACCAGGTCGAACGGCTGGACTGGGAAGGGCGCAAGGCCTACGTCACCCGTACCCACGTGGACTACTACACCGACAGCATCGATTTCACCAGGTTGAAGGTACTGGAGCGCTTCGACGGTTGCGAAGCGGGCGACGGCGATGTGCATCACGGCGAAGTGCACGTCGTGCGGCGCGTGGCAGGCTACAAGAAGATCCGCTACTACACCCACGAGAACATCGGCTACGGCCCGGTGAATCTTCCCGACCAGGAGCTGCACACCACCGCGGTGTGGTGGCAGTTGCCGCAGTCGGTGCTGTTGAAGGCGTTTGCCTCGAAGCAGGATGCGCTGGATGGTTTCCTGGGCGCGGCGTATGCGCTGCATGTGGTTGCCACGGTGGCGGTGATGGCCGATGCACGCGACCTGCAGCAGTCGGTGGGCAATGGCGATGGTGCGTGGTTTGCCACACAGGATGGGAAGGGTAGTGGACGGGCGCAGGATGCCGACGGGAAAGCCGTGGCCATGGTGGAAGGCGCATTTGTCGAGAGCCGGCAGTTCGTGCCGACCGTGTACCTGTACGACAACTTCCCCGGCGGCGTCGGCCTGAGCGAACCGCTGTGGCAGCGCCAGGCCGAACTGGTGCAGCGCGCGCGTGAACTGATCGAGCGTTGCGATTGCGTGGCTGGTTGCCCGGCGTGCGTAGGGCCGGTACTGGCGGCGAGCGAAGGCAAGGCGCTGGCCACGCCGAAGTCGTTGGCCCTGCAAGTGCTGGCGTTGTTGGCAACCCCACAGCCATGAATCCAACCCACCGTGGGAGCGGCTTCCAGCCGCGAGCTCCTGCTCTTCTTGCATTCGGGGAAGGGCTCGCGGCTGGAAGCCGCTCCCACGGACGGGAGGCTTGGGCCAGATGAGCGTCAGCCTGGAAAAACTGCGCGCGCTTAAGCGTGAGGCCGGTGCGCCTGCCCCCTCCCTTTGCGCAACAAGGGCAGCTCGAGGCTGCGACGAGCGGCCGAGGGGGAGGGGTGCTCTTCACGCAGGGCCTTCAGGGTCAGGATTTGCTGTCGAAGAGAACCTGAGCAACAGCAAGAGCGCCCCTCCTCAATCCTCCCCTGCGCTGCGCGCAAGGGAGGAAGCTGGCGCGCCAACTTCCCAATCGATCGATGCACTACGGCGTCTGCTTGGCCTGCGCGAGAAGGCCTCGGTGCCCCCGCGCCCGCGTGCGTCGGTCGACCGCGACCTCCCCGGCGATGAAATCTCTCCCGGCCTGCTCTATATCGAAACCCGCCTGCCGATGCCCGCGCCTGATGCCGAGCTTTCGCTCGCCTTCGCCAAGCGCCACGACGAGTCGGTAGACCCGCGCCACCTGCTGTTCTTCGACACCGAAACCACCGGGCTGGCCGGTGGCACCGGCACCCGCGCCTTCATGATCGGTGCCGCGGATTGGCACCGTGACGATGCGCACGGCGATGGATTGCGCGTGCGCCAGCTGTTGATGACCACGATGGCGGCGGAGGCCGCGATGCTGGAGGCATTCACCGGCTGGCTGGGTGAGAAGCCGACCGTGCTGTCCAGTTACAACGGACGCTGTTATGACGCGCCACTGCTGAAGACGCGCTACCGGCTGGCGCGCAAGCCCGATCCGATCACGCCGCTGGACCACGTGGACCTGCTGTTCCCGACCCGCCGCCGCTATCGCGGCACCTGGGAAAACTGCCGGTTGGCGACCATCGAGCGCGAGTTGCTGCGCATCGTGCGCGAGGACGACCTGCCGGGTTCCGAAGCGCCTGCCGCGTGGTTGAACTACCTGCGCGGCGGTTCCGCACGCAACCTGCGCCGCGTGACCGCACATAACCACCAGGACGTGGTTACGCTCGCGTTGCTGATGACGCGGCTGGTGGAAGTGGAGGCGGCTGGCGAGGAATGCCTGCCATGCCTCGAGTCGCCGTAGCGCAACCCGGTCAGGCACGATCATCGACGCCGGTCACCCCGGCTTTCCGGGCGCAATGGGCGCAGCAGTAGATCTTGCCGCCCCCTTCGCTGCCATGGCCGATCACCTTGCAGCCGCAATGCGCGCATTCGGGCGCGAATGCATGGATGGCGCACTCGAACGAATCGAAAGTGCCGCTGCGGTTGCCCTGGGCCAGGGTGAAGGCCTTGTCGTAGTCATTGCCGCAAACGTCGCAGACGGCCATGTCGTTCTCCAGTGCAGGGATGCGGCCAGTCTCGTGCTGGCGCGCTTCACGGCCCGTGAAGACTTCGCGCCGCTACGCAGACCTTTTCTTGACCTCCCGCTTCCTGGCATCCTCCTTCGTCGGCTTCGCGTGCTGCACACGATGGGCGCCTGCGAGGAAGCGCAACGCGGCCTGTTCCCACTGGCGCTCGCCACGCGCGCCGTTGGCCGCCCGTTGCAGGCTGCCGTCCTGCCACCCGCTGAACGTGCACGGGTCGATGTAGGCCTTGCGGCATACCGCCGGGGTGTTGCCCAGGGCCACTGCCACGGACTCGACGACCTCGGCCTGCAACTGCTTCAGGGCGCGTTCGCTTGCGTCCCGCGGCAGTTCCGTTGCTGCCAGTCGCTGGAACGCGGCCAGGGTGCCGCCCCAGGTGCGGAAGTCCTTGGCCGAGAAACCTTCGCCCGTGGCCTGGCGCAGGTAGTCGTTGACCTGTCCGGAATCGACCGGCTGCACCTCGCCGTCATCGTCGCGGTACTGGAACAGCGCCTGCCCCGGCAGTTGTTGCACGCCGCGCACCAGTTTGGCTAGGCGCTTGTCGTCAAGGGCGATGTCGTGCTCCTGGCCACCCTTGCCCTTGAAATGCAGCCGCGCGCGACCGCCCCCGGTGAATTCGGCGTGGCGGTTGCGCAGCGTGGTCAGGCCGAAGGACTTGTTGTCCCGCGCATAGCCGGTGTTGCCCACGCGCACCAAGGTCTCGGCCATCACCGCCACGACCAGGGCCAGCACTTTCGCGCGCGGCCATCCGGGCAAGGCAAGGTCGCGGCGCAAGGCGCGTCGAAGTTTCGGCAGGGTTTTCCCGAAGGCCACGATGCGGTCGAACTTGCCGTCCCCGCGGGTGGCGCTCCATTGGGCGTGGTAGCGGTATTGCTTGCGCTTGCGGGCATCGCGGCCGGTGGCCTGAAGGTGGCCGCGCGCGCTTCGACAGATCCACACGTCGGTGTACGCCGGGGGAATGGCCAGCGCGCGGATCCGCGCAAGGCTGCCCGCATCGCGCACTGCTTCGCCATTCGGCTGGCGGTAAGCAAAGCCCGTGCCGGAGCGGCGACGGCTGATGCCGGGGTCTGCATCGCGGACATAGACCAGTCCGGCTTCCGCGGCCTGCGCTGCCGCGGC
>JBDTPP010000188.1:0-4927 GCA_039932615.1 Pseudoxanthomonas sp. | reverse complement strand
TACCGCCGCTTCTATCCGCAGGGCGAAGCCATGGCGCATGTGCTGGGCTTCACCAATATCGACGATCGTGGCCAGGAGGGTGTTGAACTGGCATTCGACGAGTGGCTGCGTGGCAGCCCCGGCACCAAGAAGGTGATCCGCGACAATCGTGGCCGCATTGTCGAGAACGTGGACCTGGTCAAGCAGGCGCAGCCAGGCAAAGACCTAACCCTGAGCATCGACCGGCGGATCCAGTTCCTTGCCTACCGTGAACTGCGCAATGCGCTGCTCACCAACAACGCGAGCAGTGGTTCGGCGGTGGTCCTGGACGTGGCGACCGGCGAAGTGCTGGCCATGGTCAATTTGCCCACGTTCAATCCGAACGCGGCGACCCTGGGCAAGCCTGACGCGCATCGCAACCGCGCCATTACCGACACGATGGAGCCTGGCTCGACGATCAAGCCGATTACCGCCGCGGCCGCATTGACTGCGGGAGTGGTCAAGCCGAGCACGCTCTTCAACACCTCGCCGGGCTGGATGCCGAACGGCAAGTACCGCACCACCGACACCCATAATTACGGCGTGCTGGACGTTACCGGCATCATCCGCAAGAGCTCGAACGTAGGCGCGGCGAAACTCGCCGCCCTGGTACCCGACCAGCAGTACTACGAGTTCCTGCGCAAGTTCGGCTATGGCAGCAAGACTGGCAGCGGGTTCCCGGGTGAAGCGGCAGGCGGGCTTGCGCCGCCTTCGCGCTGGAGCGGCACCAGCAAGCAGACCATGTCTTACGGTTATGGTCTTTCGGTCACACCGCTGCAGATCGCCCATGCCTACGCGACCATCGGCAACGGCGGCATGTCGATCGCACCGACTTTCATCAAGGGCCAGCGCAACGAGCCGACCGAAGTGCTGTCGCCTGAGATCGCGCAGCAGGTGTTGCACATGATGCAGACCGTCACCGAACCCGGTGGCACCGCGACCCAGGCGGCAATCCTGGGCTACCACGTCGCCGGCAAGACGGGCACCGCGCGCATGGCCATTAACGGCGGGTACTCGCGGGACAAGTACCTGGCGTACTTCGCCGGGCTGGTGCCGGTGGACAACCCGCGCTTTTCCATGGTCGTGGTACTCAACAATCCGCAGGCCGGCTCCATTTATGGCGGCATTGTGTCGGCGCCGGTGTTTCACAACGTCATGGAAGGCGCGCTGCGCTTGATGGACGTGCCGCCGGACGACATCGAGACCTGGATCGCGGCGCAGGAGAAGGCCGAAGCCAGATCTCGCCCGGCAGAGTTGCGTGCGGTGAAAACGGCGCCATCGGCGATCGCCACTGCTTCCCCGGTGCAGGCCTCGTTGCCTGCACCATTGCCGGTCGACGTGCAATGAAACGTGCGATGGCGTTGGCCGACCTGCTGCCGGACCTGGATGTGGCGCGCGAGGTCGTGATTCGCGGACTGGTGCTTGACAGTCGCGCGGTGGAACCGGGCGATGCGTTTGTTGCGATCGCGGGTTTTGGCGCGCATGGCCTGGGCTTTGTGGAACAGGCCAAGGCTGCTGGTGCGGCGGCCATCCTCTTCGAGCCGCCGGTGCCGGCCGAGTTCCAGGTTCCCGCCGATGCGATCGCCGTGCCCGGACTGCGTGCGCGGATGGGCGAGATGGCAGATCGCTTCCATGCGCGCCCTTCCCATGACATGTCGATGGTCGCCGTCACCGGCACCAACGGCAAGACTTCCACGGTGCAACTGCTGTCCCAGGCCTGGCATTTGCGCGGCATGCGTGCAGGCAGCATCGGCACGCTGGGGGCGGGCTTGTACGGGGAGGTGGTTGCAACCGGCTTCACCACTCCCCTGGTCCTGCAGATGCATGCGCTGCTTGCCGAGCTGCGCGACGCGGGCGCCAAGGCAGTGGCTATGGAAGTGAGCTCGCATGCGCTGGACCAGGGCCGCGTCGCCAACGTGCATTTTGACGTAGCCATATTCACCAACCTCACCCGCGATCATCTCGACTATCACGGCGACATGGACAGTTACGGCGCAGCAAAGGCGCGCCTGTTCGCATGGCCGGGATTGAAGGCGGCGATAATCAACCTGGATGACGGTTTCGGTCGCAAGCTGTCCGGCCAGCTTGCCCAGGACCCGTTGGCGAAGGAGGTCCGGAGCATCGGGCTGAGTTCGCGCGGCGACGAAGAAGCGGTCGTGCGTGCCGAGCACCTTACTCTGGATGCGAGTGGAATCGCCTTCGATCTGCTGGTTGATGGTGAGGCCCAGGGCGTGCAGTCCAAGCTGCTGGGGCGCTTCAACGTGGACAACCTGTTGGCCGTGGCCGGTGCGCTGCATGCGCTCGGCGATGGACCGGCCGATATCGCTCGCACACTCTCAAGGTTGCAGCCGATCCACGGGCGCATGAATCGCCTCGGTGGCGATGGCGAGCGTCCGCTGGTCGTCATCGACTACGCGCATACGCCGGACGCGCTCGAACAGGCGCTCGCCAGCCTGCGCGATCACGCGGCGGCGCGATTGATTTGTGTATTCGGTTGCGGCGGCGAGCGAGATTCGGGCAAGCGCCCGCAGATGGCGGCGAGCGCCGAACGCCTGGCCGACAAGGTCATCGTCACCGACGACAATCCACGTGCGGAAGACGGCGATGCCATCGTCGCCGACATCGTCGCCGGGTTCGCGCGGCCCGACTCTGTAGTCGTGGAGCGTGATCGCGGCAGGGCCATTGCCCGCGCCATCGGCGAGGCTGGCCCGAACGACATCGTCCTGATCGCCGGCAAGGGCCATGAGCCCTACCAGGAGATAGATGGCGTCAGGCATCCGTTCGACGACACAACGGTTGCGCGTCAATGCCTGGAGGCGCGCGAATGAAGCGGCTTCCCCTTTCATTGCTTGCGCACTGGGCCGGTGGCGAACTGCAGGGCGAAGACATCGTGGTCGACACGATGAGCAACGACACCCGCGCGCTGATGCCGGGCGGCCTGTATGTGGCATTGCGCGGTGAGCGCTACGACGGCCACGACTTTGCCTACGATGCGGCCATGCGCCACGCGTCGGCGTTGCTGGTGGATCACGCGGTGCCGGTGGAATTGCCGCAGGTCATCGTTGCCGACACGCAACTGGCGCTCGCCCGTATCGCCACCAGCCTGCAACTGGATCGCGGCGGCAAGGTCGTCGCCATCACCGGCAGCAATGGCAAGACCAGCGTCAAGACCCTGCTGCAGTCGATACTGCAACTGGCCGGCAACACCTATTTCAATCCGGGCAACCGCAACAACGAAATCGGCCTGCCGCTGGCAGTGATCGATGCGCCGGACGATGCCGACTTTGCCGTGTACGAAATGGGCGCTGGCAAGCCGGGCGACATCGCCTACCTGACTGACATCGTCATTCCGGACGTGGCCCTGGTCAACAACATCGCGCCCGCGCACCTGGAACGCATGGGCAACCTGATGGGCGTGGCCGAAACCAAGGGCGCGATCTATTCCGCGCTGTCCGCATCAGGCGTGGCGGTGATCAATGCTGACGATGCGTTTGCCGAGTACTTTGCCGGATGCTCCGCAGGCAAGCACATCCTGCGCTTCGGCCTGGAGTCCAGCGCCGACATCGGCATGCGCGACCTGCGCGCCAGCGCGGAAGGCTCGCAGTTCACCCTGGTCACGCCACAAGGCGACGTGACGATCATCTTGCCCTTGCCCGGTCGCCACAACGTGCTGAACGCCTTGGCCGCGGCATCGCTGGCGCTCGCTTGCGGGGTAACGCTGGCGACGATCGCCGAAGGCCTGGCTACGACCAAGCCGGTACCCGGACGCCAGGTCGCGCATACGCTGGTCAGCGGCGCGGTGCTGGTTGACGACAGCTACAACGCCAATCCCGGTTCATTGGCCGCAGCCATCGACACGCTTGCCGCCGCAGGTTGCGAAACCTGGCTGGTGCTGGGCGACATGCGCGAGCTTGGCGCCGAAGCCGAAGCGCTGCACGCCGACGTCGGTCGTCGGGCCAAGGGCGCGGGTATTCGTCGGCTGTACACGCTGGGCCCGCTCAGCGCCGCCGCTGCCTCATCGTTTGGCGAAGGCGCACTCAGTTTTGAGACGCACGCCGCACTGACCGAAGCATTACGTCACGACCTGCAGTCCAGTCTGCCCCAGGGAGAAGTGCTCCGCGGTGTCGTAGCTGCTGATGCTCCTCGCGTAAATATTCGTGTGCTGGTCAAGGGTTCGCGTGGCAGTGCCATGGATCGCGTCGTGACGGCATTGCTGGCGGCCGAACCGCAGTATCGAGGGGGGGAGAAACCGCATGTTGCTTGAACTCACGCGCTGGTTGCAGCAACTGGAGAGCTTGTTCGGCCTGTTCGGCTACCTGACGTTCCGCGGCATCCTGGCGGCGCTGACCTCGTTGTTCCTGTCGCTGTGGCTGGGCCCGGCGGTGATCCGGCGGCTGGCCCAGTTCAAGGGTGGCCAGCCGATCCGCCAGGACGGCCCGCAAAGCCACTTCACCAAGGCCGGCACGCCGACCATGGGTGGTTCGTTGATCCTGATGACGGTGCTGTTGTCGGTGTTGCTGTGGGGCGATCTGCGCAATCGCTATGTCTGGCTGGTGCTGGCAGTGATGCTGACCTTTGGCGCGATCGGCTGGTACGACGACTGGATCAAGATCGTGAGGCGCGACCCCAACGGGCTGAAGTCGCGCTGGAAATACCTGTTGCAATCGATCTTCGGCCTGGCTGCGGGCATCTTCCTGTGGATGACCGCCGATCCGTCGGTGCCGGCCGCGACCACGTTCTATATCCCGATGATCAAGAGCCTGGCGTTCCCGCTGGCGGGCGTCGGCTTCATCACCATTGCCTACCTGTGGATCGTGGGCTTCTCCAATGCGGTGAACCTGACCGACGGCCTTGACGGCCTGGCGATCATGCCCACCGTGCTGGTGGCCTGCGCGTTGGGCGTGTTCGC
>JBDTPP010000187.1:0-5008 GCA_039932615.1 Pseudoxanthomonas sp. | reverse complement strand
GGCTCTTCGATGGCCGGCTCTTGGATGACCGGCTCGTCGATTGCGGCCTCTTCGATTGCAGACCCTTCGACAGCGATCTCTTCGTCCGCTGACTCTTCCGACGCAGCCTCAGCAGCCAATGGTTCTTCGACAGCCTGCCCTTCCTCGGCGACTGCTTCAAGCGCAGGCTCGTTTTCCTGCATCGATTCCGGCACAGCATCGTCGGTTCCGGCTGCGACGGTTTCCGTCGACTCCACGTCGGCCGACGCTGCATCACCTGCGGCTTCTTCGGCCGACAAGGTCCCGCTCACGTCGCTGGCGATGGCTTCTGCGGCGGATTCGGCCACTGGCGCTTCCGCGTTCGGTGTGACTGCGGCGTAGGTCAGATCCATGTCGAAGAAGGTAACGGCCGGTTCCGGCTTCGCATCCTCTGCTTCAACAACCTCCGCTTCAGCATCATGTGTCTCGAACACGACGTCGCGGTCATCGATTGCCAGTTCGTCGCTCGTCCCAGCGGTGTCCGCGGCCGCTTCTACCCACTCCGTTTTTTCCGGTTCAGCCGGCGTGTCGGTTGCGTCAGGTGCAGCCGCAACAGGTTCTTCGTGGCCAAGGTAGGCAGAAAGGTCGTGAACCGACAGTTCGACATTACCCGGCGATACCGGCGGCTCGATGGTCGGCATGGCTTCGGCGTAAGTGCCTTGCGCCGAGTCATCGACGGTTACTGCGGCCAGGCGGGCTTCGGGCAGGCTGTCGCGCAGGCTGGCCAATTGCGCGGTGAGTGCGGCGAACACCGGAATGCGGGGTGATGCGGCCTGCAGGGCGGCGACACTGCGACGGATCGCATGCGCGCTGTCGGCCAATGCGGCCACGCCTTCCAGCGACGGGACTTCCTTCGCCGACCAGAGCCGCTTGACGTATTGCTCGGCCGCGCCAGTGACTTCGGTGATCTCGGGCACGTCGGCCATGGCGAACGCACCATTCATGGTGTGGAACGCACGCAGCAGGGCTTCATCGGCAGGACGCGGAGCGGTTCGCGCTTGCGCAAGCCACTGGTCCACGGTTTCAAGGTGCGCGCCGACTTCGGTTTCCAGGATCTCGCGCAACACGCCATCCACCGAGGCAGGCGTGCCTTCGGTTTCCGGTTCGAATACTTGCGCAGTGGTTGCCTCGATCTCTTCGCTGGCATCGGGGTCCAAGGCGACGGCCGTCTTGGCGGCGTAGAAGACCTCTTCGCCCGCACCCACGCGATCGCTGAGCTCCTGCAGGCCCTCCAGGTCGGCGCTGACCAAGCCCTGTCCGCGCAGGGCGGCGTTGAGTTGCGGCAATACCTTGGTGGACTGCTCGAGCAGGGCGATAACCGCATCGGATGGCGGACGCGAACCATCGAGCACGCGGTTGAGCATGCTCTCTATCTTCCAGCTGAACTCACCCAGCAACTTGGCGCCGACCAGTCGACCGCTGCCCTTGAGGGTATGGAACACGCGGCGGATGGAACGCAGGCGCTCCATGTTGTCCGGGGCCGCGCTCCAGGCCGGCAACAACTGGCCGAGATTGACGATTTCCTCGTCGAACTCCTCCATGAACACTTCGCGGATATCGTCGTCGATATCGTTGCCAGCCAGATCGAAACCGCCTTCGGCGACGGTCTGGGTGGCAGCCGGCATCGAGACCGGCACTTCTGTTGAGGGAATCTCGGCAAGCCCGGCAACCGGCTCTTCGGCCAACGAAGCAGCGGCGGCTTCGGCTTCCAGCGCCTGCATCGCTTCCTGTACTTCCAGCGCTTCCAGGGCGTCGGTGTCCTGCACTTCCCGGACTGCTACCGGGAGCAACACTGCGTTGGCGTCTGTCTCGTCCAGTGCCACCGCGGCGACACTGGAATGATCGAAGTCGGCTGCTTCGCCGGTCGGTACGGAGTCGGATGATTCGCCATTCGCATCGTCCAGCGCCACGGCCGGAACCTCGTCTTGCGCGGCAATGATCCCGGCAAAGGCCGTTGCGGGCATTTCTGTTTCGTCCGCCGGCAATGGCCAGTAGCGCAGGTTTTCCAGGCTGCTGCGGGTGATGTCCAGGATCTCGTCGCGATTCGGGCGGCGTTCGCGCAGCGCTTCGAGGTAATACTCAAGGCTCGCCATTGCATCGGCCAGCGTGTCCAGCTGCTGTCCACCGGGAACGCGGCGCTTGCCGATCAGTTCTATCGCAACGTACTGGCGCACGCCAAGCAGATAGTCGGCGGGCAGCGGCAGTTCCAGCATGCGCAGCGCACCTGCGACTTCGGACAGCAGGCGCGGGACCTCGGCCAGTTCTGCGTGGTTCCAGTTGGTTTCGATGAAGGCCACGAAGCCTTCGCGTGCCGAGGAGAAATTGTGGATTGCTTCCTGGGCCAGCGCTTCCACCGTGCGCTGCGATTCGGAGCTGGCCATTTCCTCGACCGCGGCGCCCGATTCGCCCAGGCGGGCGACCTGGTCGTCAAGCGAGGCGTCCACGTACAGCAGGGCGCCAGCGATATCCAGCAACGCACCTTCATCGGCGGCACGCTCGCCACTGACCATCTCGCGCAGCGAATCACGCTGCTGCACGACCACGCCGCGGGCCACGCCCAGACCCAGCATGCCCAGGGTATCGGCAACATTGCCCAGCTCGTTGACCTGGGTCTGCAAGGCCGAGACCTGCGCACCGGTGCGCAGATGCAGGTCAAGCGCGTCCTTGATCCGCAGCAGTTCTTCCTTGACCGCGGCACCGACGGTGTCCAGCAGCGCGCGATTGCGCCCGCTGACGCTGCCGCGCGCGTGGTCGAGTTCGGCTTCGCTGGGCAATTCCGCATCCAGCGCGAACGCGGTGCGCAGTTCGTCCAGCCCGGCGTGCCCGGTCGCGGATTGCGCAACCAGGTAAAGCAGTTGTCGGGTTGGTTCCTGGCTGGGTGCCGTGGCGCCGACGCCGCCTTCCTGCTGGCTGCTGCGCACTGCGCGGCTGACGCCGGCATAGGCCTGGCGCAGCACCGCAGTCGCCGGCAGCGCGCCATCGCGCAATGCGTCGGCGACCGAAGAAGCCACCCACAACATGCGTCGCGTGGCGATGTGCTCGACGCTTTCCAGCAAGCGCTTGGTCGATTCGGCCAAGGTCACCGCATTGGCTGGCGCACCGTCTTCGGGCCAGGCGGACAAGACCTGGTCGAACTGTTCCAGCGCATCGCCGACGCGCGCCTGGCGTGCCTGCCACGGCAGTACTTCGGGCAACGGCAACGCCTGCGGCAGCGGCTGTTCCAGGTCGGGCGCGAACAGCACGCTCTCGCTCAGGCCCGGGGCGCCACGCGCCGCGCGGATGTCGTTGAGCAGCGGCAGCAGCACGATCGGGATGTCACGATGACCGTTCTGCAGGCGTTCCAGGTAATCGGGCAACAACACCGTGCCGCGCATCAGCGTGCCACAGGCCTCGTCGCGGTCGACGGTGCTGCTTTCCTGCAGCGCGCGCGCCAGCAATTCCAGCTCCTCGGCCACCATTGCCGGGGCGTACAGCTCGACCATGCGCAAGGTGCCCTGCACCTGGTGCAGGTAGCCGGCGCAGAAATGCATGCGCGAAGTGTCGGTGATGTCCTCGACGAAGAACTCGACCTCGGCGCGCGCAAGGCGGAGGGTCTCGTCCAGCTCGGGCTTGACCCAACCCAGCACGGCGTGGCTCATCGCATCACGTAGCGCACTCACTGGCCTGCTCCTGCCGCTGCGATGCGCTTGCCGCGTGCCTGTGACGCCCGGGAATTCCTGACTTCCATTCTGGTTGGTCCTGCCCTCAGCCCGGCAACTTGAAGTCGGCGACCGAACGGCGCAGTTCCGCAGACAGCTCGGTCAGGTGACCGATCGATTCTGCAGTCTGTCCGGCGCCGAGCGAGGTCTGCGAAGTGATCTGCCGGATCACGCCCATGGTCTGGGTAATGTCGGTAGCGGCCGAAGACTGCTTCTGGGCCGCGCTGGAAATGCGCTTGATGAGTTCGTTGAGGTCAATCGACACGCGCTCGATCTCGCCCAGCGCGGTACCGGCGTCTTCGGCCAGTCGCGCACCGGAAACCACTTCCGAGGTGGTCTGCTCCATCGAGCTGACCGCTTCGTTGGTATCTGCCTGAATGGTCTGGACCAGCGATTCGATGCGCCGGGTGGCGCCGGAGGTGCGTTCGGCGAGGCGTTGGACTTCGTCGGCCACGACCGCGAAACCGCGACCTGCTTCACCGGCCGAAGCGGCCTGCACCGCGGCGTTCAAGGCCAGGATGTTGGTCTGTTCGGAAATGTCGTTGATCAGTTCAACCACCGATCCGATTTCCTGCGAGGATTCGCCCAGGCGCTTGATGCGCTTGGAGGTTTCCTGGATCTGGTCGCGAATCTGGTCCATGCCGCGGATGGTCTCGCGGACCACGCCGGCGCCTTCGGTGGCGATCTGCACCGAACGCTGCGCCACTTCGGCCGACTCGGTGGAGTTGCGCGAAACCTGGTCGATGCTGACCGCGATTTCGTTGATGCGTTCGGAGGCGCTGTTGATCTGGTCGGACTGGTGCCCGGCCGCTTCCGCCAGCTGCAGTGCGGTGGCCTGCGTTTCCTGGGTCGATGCGGCCACCTGCACGGTGGTGTCGTTGATGGTGGTGACCAGGTGGCGCAGTTCGTCGACCGCGTAGTTGATGGCGTCTGCAATGGCGCCGGTCATGTCCTCGGTCACCGTCGCCTTCACCGTCAGGTCGCCTTCACCCAGCGAGCTGATTTCGTCCAGCAGCCGCATGATCGCCTGCTGGTTGCGGCTGTTGTATTCCACCTGGGTCTGATAACGCGATTCCTGCTCGCGCTGGCGACTGCGGTACAGGCTCCAGAGCAAACCCACGATCGAGACCAGGGCAAGAAGGCCGGAAATGATGCCGAGCCAGAAATTCGGGAACGGGCGCGTGTCACGGACCGAACCAAACGAGGAGAACGCGTCGAACAGCTTCTTGCTGTCTTCCAGCATCTGCCCAGAACCGCTGGTGATGGCGGCGGCAGCGGACTGCGCGGCGACC
>JBDTPP010000186.1:0-5019 GCA_039932615.1 Pseudoxanthomonas sp. | reverse complement strand
ACCACGATGCTGGAGAAGATGCCGATGGGAATGTTGATGAAGAAGATCCATTCCCAACTGTAGTTGTCGGTGATCCAGCCACCAAGGATCGGGCCGGCGATCGGTGCGACCACGGTCACCATCGCCAGCAGCGCGATCGCCTGCCCGCGCTTCTGTGGCGGATATATCGAGATCAACAGCGCCTGGGTGACCGGATACATCGGTCCGCAGACGAAACCCTGCAGCGCGCGCGCCGCAACCAGCAGGCCCATGCTGTTGGCCAGGCCGCACAGCAACGAGGCGAAGACGAAGGCCAGCGTCGCCCACATGAAGACCTTGCGTTCGCCATATTTGCGAACCATGAAGCCGGTCAGCGGCAGGGCAATCGCGTTGCTGACCGCGAACGAGGTGATGACCCAGGTCGCCTGGTTGGTGCTGGCGCCGAGGTTGCCGGAGATGGTCGGCAACGAGACATTGGCAATGGTCGTATCCAGCACTTGCATGAATGATGCAAGGGCCAAACCAATCGTGGCCAAGCCCAGGTTGGGCGGCGCAAACGGCCTCGCCGCCGGCTCGGGCGTCACCGGCAAGCCGAAGCTCTCTTCTTCATCGGTGAGGGTAGCCATGGCGGGATCAGCGGCTGGCCGCGCCAGGCAGGTTCTGTTCGATGACCTGCGTGATCAGCGCATCGGCATCGTTCAACTGCTTCTTGTAGGCAGCTGTGGCAAGCACCGGCTGCACGTCCTTGCGTGCGTTGGCGAGCGATGAGCCGCTCTGGTCGCGGATGGCAACGTCAACGCTCATGCTCAGGCCCAGACGCAACGGATGCTCGACAAGCTGCTTCGGATCCAGTTCGATCCGTACCGGCACGCGTTGCACGATCTTGATCCAGTTGCCGCTGGCGTTCTGCGCCGGCAGCAGGGAGAACGCACTGCCGGTGCCGAGGCCGAGCGCGGCGACCTTGCCGTCGTAGGCGACATCGCTGCCGTAGAGGTCGGAATGCACTTCGACCGGCTGGCCGATGCGCATCTTGCCCAGTTGGGTTTCCTTGAAGTTGGCTTCCACCCACACCTGTTCCAGCGGCACGATGGTCATCAGGGTCGCGCCTGGTTGCACGCGCTGGCCCAACTGGACCTGGCGCTTGGCTACGTAGCCGGACACAGGCGCGACGATTGCAGAACGCTGCAGGTTCAGATAGGCCTGGCGCAACTGTGAAGCGGCGGCCTGCACCTGTGGTTGCTTTGAAAGCGTGGTGGCATCGACCAGCGCGCTGCTGCGCGACAGGTTGCCGCGGGAACCGCTGAGCGCTGCTTCAGCAGCGGCCAGAATGTCGCGTGCATGCGCAAGTTCCTCGCTGGAAACGGCGCCGCTGGCAACCAGGCCGGTGCGGCGGTTGACGTCGGCGCGGGCTTGCGAAACCGCGACCTGGCGGGCGCGCAGGTCGGCTTGCCCCGCTTCCACGCTGCTGTACAGGCCACGTACCTGGCGCACGGTACCGGCAAGGTTGGCGACCGATTGGTCGTAGGCGACCTGGGCGTCGTTGGAATCAAGGTGGACCAACGCCTGGCCGGCTTCCACCTTCATGCCGTCGTCCGCGTCGATGCTGATCACGGTGCCACTGGTCTGCGGCACGATGCTGACCACGTTGCCCTGCACGTAGGCGTCATCGGTGTCCTGGTGCCAGCGTGCGTACAGGAAGTAGTACGCCAGCCAGGCGATGGCGCCGACGATCACCACGACGGCGACGATCAGCAGTGCGCGCTTGCGCTTGCTGTTCTTCGGCGCGGCGGGCTCGGCAGCGGGGGTGGAAGCTTCGGGATTGATCTTGGAAGTCATGGGGTGACCACGGTATTGGCAATGGGGGTGGTGGGTTGTGCGAGGACCAGGCCGCCGCCGAGGGCGCGGTCCAGGTCGATGGCGGCATTCAGTCGCTGGGCCTGCAGTGCGGCGATTTGCTGATCGAACTGCAGCAGCGGACGTTGCGCCGAAAGTACGTCGAGTTGCGTGCCCAGCCCCGCGCGGTAGCGCGTCTGTGCCAGGTCCCATGCGGACTGCGCGGCGGCGCGCGCGCGTTTGCTGGAAGCGATTTGCTGGTCCAGCGACCGTGCGGACTGCAATGCGTCGGTGACTTCATGCAGTGCGCCGACGAGGCTCTGGTTGTAGGTGGCGACGGCCAGATCGTAGTCGGCGTCGCTGGCATCAAGCTGGCTGCGCAGGCGGCCGCCGTCGAAGATCGGCAAGCTGATCGCCGGGCCACCGAGGCCGAGCAGAGCATCGCTGCTGAACAGGTCCGAGAGACCGCTGGAGGCCAGTCCGACGATTGCACTCAGGTTGATGCTTGGCTTGAACGAGGCTTTGCTGGCGTCGACAGCGCGACTGGCCGCTTCCACACGCCAGCGAGCGGCAACCACATCGGGGCGATAGCCCAGCAACTCACTGGGCAGCACTTCTGGAATGCCCAGGCTACCGGCGATCAATATTTGCGGACGGGCAATACCCAGGCCGCGGTCGGGGCCCTGGCCCATCAATGCGGCGAGGGCGGTGCGGGCAGCGTCGATCTGTTGCTGCGCTGCCTGCGCCTGCTGTTCTGCACTGGCGATGGTGCTCTCGGACTGGCGCAGTTGCAGCTGGTTATCCAGGCCGGCTTTGACGCGTTGCTGGCCAAGGTTGCGCAGGTGGCTGGCGCGGTCGTGTTCGTGGTTGGCCACGTCCAGCGCCGCATAGGCCTGGCCCAGGCCCACATAAGCGCGTGCAATGTTCGACGACAGGGTCAGGCGCGCGGCCTGCGCATCCACCTCCGCGGCTTTCGCCTGGCCGACAGCGGCTTCCCATTGCGCGCGCTTGCCGCCCCATAGGTCCAGTCCGTATTTGAAATCCAGCATCAACACCGTGCTGCCCAGATACGAACCGCCCTCCGGGGGCGGGAGCAGCGTGGCTGGCAATTGCACTCCGGAATACTGGGCGCTGGCACTCAGGGTGGGCTTGCGCGCTGCTTCGGCCAGGCCAGCCTGGGCCTGGGCTTTGCGTAGCCGCGCATCGGCCGCTTCCAGGGTCGGGTTGCCTTGCAGGGCTTCATTGATGAGCGCGTCGAGTTGCGGATCGCCCAGCGATTTCCACCAGTCCTGGCGCGGGAAATCGGCGGCGCTCAAGCTGTGCGGATCCAGGCTGCGGGCAGCGGACAGTCTGTTGCTGTCCAGTGCATTCGCATGCGGTTCGAGGCCGTGGGTACTTGCGCAGCCCGCCAGCAGCAGGCCCATCGCAACAGAAATGGCGACGGGCCGGACGAGTACGTCACGGGAGAGGGAAATAGGCATGTCGATTCAGTCGTTGGCGTGGGGTGGAGTCAGGTTGTGGAGCACCTGGTTGAGCAGGCGGAACAACTGTTCACGCTCCCCTGCATCCATGTCCTGCACGGCGCGATCGCGCACACGTTGGCCGCAATGGTTGATGTCGCGCCAGATCGCCAAGCCGGCTTCGGTCAGCACGATGTTCAGGGCCCGGCGGTCGCTGGGATCGGCCACTCGTTGCACCACGCCACGGGTTTCCAGCCGATCCAGCAGGCGGGTCATCGCGCCCGGGTTGAGCTGCGCATGGCGGGCGAGGTCGGTGACCCCGGCCGATCCATTGGCCAGTTGCTTGATGGTCATGAACTGGCTGTAGGTCAGGTCATGGCCCGCCAAGGCCATTTCCCGGGCCACATCAGCCCACATGGCATCGCGGACCTGCCGGAACAGCAGGCCCATGTTGGCTTCGGGGTGGGTGGGTATTTCGGACATGGCGAGGGAATATCCTCGCCTATGCAATAGTTGTCAATGCAAATATTGTTCTAGCAATGAAATATTGTGTCGCAGGAATGCTGCTTTCTTTCACCAGTGAATCAAGTGGCCCGGCCCAGGATTAGTTCCAGCACGAACTTGCTGCCGAAAAAGGCCAGCAACAGCAACAACATCGCTATCAGCGTCCAGCGCACGGCCTTGCCGCCGCGCCAGCCATAGCGCCAACGGCCCACCAGCAGCGCACCGAATGCAAGCCACGAAAACACGCTGAGCACGGTCTTGTGGATCAGGTGCTGGGCGAGCAGGTCCTCGACGAACAACAACCCAGTCAGCAAAGTGGCCGTCAGCAGGATGAAACCCAGGGTGATGGTGCGGAACAGCAGGTCTTCCAGTTCGGTCAGCGGTGGCAGCGCGCGCAGCCACGCATGGAATTCGCGTCGGCGCAGCGCGCGTTCCTGCGCCCACAACATCACCGCCAGCAGCGCGGCGATCGCCAGCGTCGCGTAGGCCAGCAACGCCAGCCAGGCATGCAACTGCAGGCGCCAGTCCAGTCCGCGTGAGGGCTCATGTCCGTAAGAGTGATAGGCGAACAGCAGCAGGGCTGCGAGTGGATAGGCGAGCACACCCAAGCCGCGCATGCGTCCTTGTGCGCCCACGATCGTGGTCATGGCTGCCATGCCCAAGCCTACAAGCGACAGGGCTGCGAAAAAATGCATGTCCGGGCCACCGGGAGTCTGCCACGCCACCACCAGGTGATAGGTCGCATGCAGCAGCACGCCACCCAGCGCCGGCCAGAACGATCCGCGTCGGGAGTCGAGCTTGTCACTGGCGACTGCGCCCACCAGCAGGCCGGCGGCGATAAGGTACAGCGCAATGGCGATGAGAACGATTGTCATCGGTTGAGTGTCGCATACAGCCCGTCGTTGTAGGGGCGTCCCATGGGAGCGAGCTCTCCGATCCGATCGCGAAACAAACCAGAGAGCTCGCGCCCATGGGACGTTCCTACGGGCTTTGAAACGGTCAACGGCTATAATCCAGCCCCAATTTCCGCATGCAGTCCTTGCCCATGTTCGAGTCACTCACCCAGCGTCTTTCCGGCACCATCGAACGCCTGCGTGGCCGGGGCCGCCTGAGCGAAGAGAACATCCGCGAAGCCACCCGCGAAGTGCGCATCGCCCTGCTCGAGGCCGACGTGGCCTTGCCGGTCGTGCAGGCGCTGATCGAGCGGATCAAGGTGCGCGCGGTTGGCCAGGAAGTGCTCAAG
>JBDTPP010000185.1:0-5049 GCA_039932615.1 Pseudoxanthomonas sp. | reverse complement strand
GCGGGGAAGCGTAGAGCGCTAAAATGACGGCTTGCGCCGCTCGGCGCCGCCCCCATTCTGGTTCTTATGTACTCCCGCAGCAGCGAACCCGTCCAATTCGAACGTGATTGCCCCGCCGTCCTGGTCCCGCAGGGCGACAGCGTCACCCTGCCGGCTGGCAGCTTCGGCTATATCACCCAGGCCCTGGGCGGAAGCTATACGGTGTTCGTGGAAGGCAACCTGTTCCGCATTGCCGGTCAGGATGGCGATGCCATAGGCAAGGAACCGGCCGAATCGCTGAGCCTGCCCGAGAACGCCAGCGACGATGAAGTCGAGGCGTTGATCTGGCGGCAATTACGCACCTGCTTCGATCCGGAGATCCCGTTCAACATAGTCGACCTCGGCCTGGTGTATGAGGCCAACCTGCGCCATCGCGATGATGGCCAGCGCGAGGTGGAAGTAAAGATGACCCTGACTGCGCCAGGCTGTGGCATGGGCGAGATCCTGGTCGACGATGTGCGCAACAAGCTGGAACTGATACCGACCATCATCGAGGCCGATGTCGAACTGGTATTCGACCCGCCGTGGGGCCGGCACATGATGTCCGAGGCCGCGCGCCTGGAAACCGGGATGCTCTGACCCGGTGCGGCGGCTGCGCAATGCAGCGCCGTATTGCAGCATGGGCGTATCTCCTGGGCGTGACCGCGTCGTTTTCTTCACCGTGTGGTCACGCCGGGAGGCCGTTCCGACACCCGTGTTACCGGTTACCGTCACAGTTGCGGCCGCCGTTCTGTAACCCCGATTCCATTTTTATGCATTGCGTCGCTTGCCACCTTGTGCGCCGAGGGCGCGCAGTTTAGGTTCCGGTCAGGCGTCGTCGCTCGACGCGCCTACAGCGGCAGCGGTCGTTACCACCCCTTGTTCAAGTTGCGCCCGCTTCCGGACCAGCCGCAGCAGCGGCACCATCACTTTGTAGAGGGAACTTCAATGTCCGATGTCTCCAAGCGTCGCCTGCGTTTGCACGTCCTTGCCAGTGCTACCGCAATCGCAATCTCCTCGATGTACGCACTGCCCGCCCTGGCGGCAGGGCGCATTGATATCAGTGGGCTGCACTCCCCCGAGCAGCAGACTTTCGATCGCTTCATCGTCAAATATCGCGACGGCAGCAGCGAGCGCAGCAGTGCGGCCGCGCTGGACCTTACGTTGCGATCCGCTTCGTCGGCGATACCGGCAAAGGCCAGTCGTGCGCTGGGCGTGAAGTCGTTGCGCCGCCTGGCCTTGGGTGCGGACGTAATCCAATCCGACCGCAAGCTTGACCGCGTCGAGGCCGAATCGCTGATGCGCCAGTTGGCCAGCAATCCTAATGTCGAATACGTCGAAGTCGACAAGCTCAATAAAGCGCTGCTGACCCCCAATGACACCCGTTTCAGCGAGCAATGGGGCTATGGCACCGGCGCGGGCGGCATCCGCGCCACCGAGGCCTGGGACATTACCAGTGGTTCCGGCGCGGTGGTCGCGGTGCTCGATACCGGCATCACCAGTCATAGCGACCTGGCGGCCAACATCATTCCGGGCTACGACTTCATCGTCGACACCGCGGTGTCGGTCGATGGCAACGGCCGCGATGCCGACGCCAGCGATCCCGGCGATGGCTACAACGCCAACGAATGCGGTTCGGGCGTGCCCGCTTCCAATTCCAGCTGGCATGGCACCCATGTCGCCGGCACCATCGCCGCAGTGACCAACAACGCCAAGGGCGTGGCCGGCGTTGCCTACGGCGCCAAGGTCATGCCGGTGCGTGTGCTGGGCAAGTGCGGCGGCTACGATTCGGACATTGCCGATGCCATCATCTGGGCTTCGGGCGGCACCGTCAGCGGCGTGCCCGCCAATTCCAATCCGGCCGAAGTCATCAACCTCAGCCTCGGGGGCAGCGGCGCCTGCGGCAGCACTACGCAAAGCGCGATCAATGGCGCGGTTTCCCGTGGCACTACCTTGGTGATTGCAGCGGGCAACGACAATACCAACGTGTCGAACGCCTCGCCGGCCAACTGCAACAATGTGGTGGCGGTGGGTTCCATCACCAGCACGGGTGCGCGTTCCAGCTTCTCCAATTACGGTGCACTGGTCGACGTCGCCGCGCCGGGTTCGAGCATCCTGTCCACGCTGAATGCCGGTGCCCGCACGCCGGGTGCGGAAACCTATGCTTCGTATAGCGGCACTTCGATGGCGACGCCACATGTCGCCGGCGTGGTGGCGCTGATCCAGTCGGTTTCCAATCCGGCCAAGACACCTGCGCAGATCGAGGCCCTGTTGAAGAGCTCGGCGCGGGCGTTCCCGGCGACACCCTCGCAACCGATCGGTGCAGGTATCGTCAACGCCAAGGCAGCGGTGGATGCGGCGGGCGGCGGCGGCGGCAACGTCGCGCCGGTGGCTAATTTCACCTCCTCGGTCAGTGGTTTGACCGTCAGTTTCACTGACACCTCTACCGACAGCGATGGCAGCATCGCTTCGCGCAGCTGGAGTTTCGGCGATGGCACCACTTCGACGGCGGCGAGTCCCAGCAAGACCTATTCGGCGGCAGGCACCTACACCGTTACCCTGACGGTCACCGACAACGGTGGTGCGACCAATAGCAAGACCGGTTCGGTCACGGTGAGTGCGGGCGGTGGCGGCGGCACGGTGCTGAGCAATGGCGTGCCGGTGACCGGCCTGTCGGCGGCGACTGGCGCTTCGCTCAACTACACCATGGTGGTGCCGGCAGGAGCTTCCAACCTGAAGTTCACCACCTCGGGGGGTACCGGTGACATGGATCTCTACGTCAAGTCCGGTAGTGTGCCGACCGATACGATCTACGACTGCCGTCCGTACAAGACCGGCAATGCCGAGACCTGTACCTTTGCAACACCCACCGCTGGCACGTATTACGTCCGTCTGAAGGCCTACTCGTCCTTCTCCGGGGTCAGCCTGACCGGCAGCTTCACCGCCGGTGGCGGCGGTGGCAGCGCGCAGACGTACACCAATGGCACCGACGTGGCGATCAACGACAACACCACGGTCAGCAGCCCGATCACGGTGTCGGGGCGCAGCGGCAACGGCCTGGCCAGCACCTCGGTGGCGGTCAACATCGTGCACACCTACAAGGGCGACTTGAAGGTGGACCTGGTGGCGCCGGATGGCAGCGTGTACGTGCTGCACAACCGCAGCGGCGGCAGTACCGACAACATCAACACGACTTATACGGTCAACCTGTCGAGTGAAGTGTTGAATGGCACCTGGAACCTGCGCGTCAACGACAACGGTGCTGGGGATACCGGTTACATCAACAGCTGGAGTGTGACCTTCTGATCGGTTGAACGATCGGTTGTGCGAAATAAACAACCCCGGCTTCGGCCGGGGTTCTTTATTCCTCTATAGGAGCGCCCCATGGTCGCGAGCTCTTGGTCAAGCAGCGACAAGAGCTCGCGCCCATGGAGCGCTCCTACGATCAGCCGGTTGCTTCGAATCGATTGGCATCCACGTTCTTGCGCACTTTGGCCGGATCCCAGATGCGTCCGTTCATGGCGATGTATACGCCTGCCGACAGTGATTGCACCGCGCCTACCGCGCAGCCGATGTTGAACTCCGCATCCGAGCCGCGAAAGCGCGCCGGGTTCAGGGCGCCGGTCAAAACGATGGTCTTGCCTTCGATGCTGGCCAGGACCCTGGCGGTGGCGACCATGCTGTCGGTGCCGTGGGTGATCAGCACGTGCCGTGCCGCTTGCGCGGCAATGGTGTCGCGGACCAGTGCGCGGTCGGCATCGCCGATGTGCAGCGAATCCTTGCGCATGAGCGGGATCACGTTGAAGCGGAAGGCCACGCCGAGCTCCTGCAGGATGCGTCCAATCTGCGGGTCGCCCACCTGGTAGTCGGACTTGTCGTCGAAGTAGACCTTGTCGATGGTGCCACCGGTGGTGACGATCAGTAGTTCTTCCATCACGCGCTTGTCTCCTGCAGTTTCAATGACGTGGTCAACGCCTGGTTGTCCACGCTGGTTAAAATTGGCCTTGCATGGCGCAGCTTCGACGGTCAGGCTTTCTTCCTGCCGAAGCGCGCTCTCACGCCTGGCCAGCTCGAGGCCATCACGATTACGATTGCCAACACGATTTCCGCCCAGCCGTAGCCGCGTTCGGCCGGCCGGCCATACGCCACCACGACCCCGTGGCAGAACCAGAAAAGTCCAAACACGCCAGCCCAGAATGCGGCCGTGGCACTGCCGCGCAGTGCGCCGACCAGCATCAGCAGCGGCGGCAGGACGAAGACCAGCATTGCGGCCAGGCGATGCTTGTCGTCGTGGAACCACAACGAGAACAGCACCGACAGGGCGAACAAGGCCAGCGCCAGCGTTACCCGGGGCTTTTTCATGTTCGCGCTCCCAGGCGGAGCGCGACGTCGGCCACGCGTTTTCCCAGGACGCGCGCAAGCACGCTTTCCTCATCGCTCAATTGCGGGTCATCCTGGCCGCCGGCCACATGGCTGGCGCCGTAGGGCGTACCGCCGCTGCGGGTCGTGCTGAGGGCCGGTTCGGTGAAGGGAATGCCGACGATCACGCAGCCGTGGTGCAACAGTGGCAGCTGCATCGACAGCAGTGTCGATTCCTGTCCGCCGTGCTGGGTGGCGGTGGAAGTGAACACGCCCGCAGGTTTGTCCACCAGGGTGCCGCTGGCCCATTCCGCACCCAAGCCATCGATGAAATGCTTCAACGGCGCGGCCATGTTGCCGAATCGGGTCGGGCTACCCAGCACGATTCCCGCGCATTCCTGCAGATCACGTGGCTGCACATAAGGTGCGCCTTCCTCCGGTTCTGGCGGCGCGGCCTGTTGGGTCACCACCGCCACCGGTGGCACGCTGCGCAGGCGTGCGCTCATGCCTTCGACTTCGCCCACGCCGCGTGCGACCTGCCGTGCCAAGCGTGCCACGGAGCCGCCGCGGCTGTAATAGAGCACCAGGATGTCAGGCATGTTTCCGACCGTTCGCTGCAATGGCGCCTAGTATCGGCGATGTCGCCCGCTTCGCGCATCGGGTAACCTTCGG
>JBDTPP010000184.1:0-5102 GCA_039932615.1 Pseudoxanthomonas sp. | reverse complement strand
ACCAGTGGACCGACACCCTGCGCCGCGCCTATGCGCTGTACCAGGAGCGCTGCGATCGCGCGGGACTGGTCGATTTCGCCGAACTGCTGCTGCGCGCGCATGAAGTGCTGCGCGACAACCCGGCCCTGCTCAACCATTACCGCACGCGTTTCCGCGAGATACTGGTCGACGAGTTCCAGGATACCAACTCGATCCAGTACGGTTTTGTGCGCCTGCTGGCTGGGGATACGGGAAATGTGTTCGTGGTCGGCGACGACGACCAGGCCATCTACGGCTGGCGCGGCGCGAAGGTGGAGAACGTGCAGCGCTTCCTCAAGGATTTCGGCTCCAAAGGCGGTGACGGCGCGCAGACCATCCGCCTGGAGCAGAACTACCGTTCCAGCGCCAACATCCTCGGCGCCGCCAACGCGGTCATCGCCCACAACCCGGATCGCATCGGCAAGCAGCTGTGGACCGACACCGGCGATGGCGAAACCATCGACCTGTATGCGGCCTTCAACGAAGTCGACGAAGCGCGTTACGTGGTCGAACGGATCCGCCAATGGGTGCGCGATGGCGGCAGCTACAGCGAGGCAGCAATTCTGTACCGCAGCAACGCCCAGTCGCGTGCGTTCGAGGAAGTCCTGCTGGCCGAACAGGTGCCATACCGAGTCTATGGCGGCATGCGCTTCTTCGAGCGTGCCGAGATAAAGGACACCCTGGCCTATCTGCGCATGATCACCAACCGTGCCGACGACGCGGCGTTCGAGCGCGCCGTCAACACGCCCACGCGGGGTATCGGCGACCGGACCCTGGACGAAGTGCGCAAGCGTGCGCGCTCACTATCGAAATCGCTGTTCGAGTCGGCGCGTGAGCTCTCCATTGGCAATGAACTCGCCGGCCGCGCACGCAACGCGCTGGCCGGGTTCATCACCCTGGTCGAGGCGCTGTCGGTCGAAGCGGCCCAGCTCGACCTCAAGGACAAGATCGACCACGTGTTGATGCGCTCGGGCCTGCGTGAGTTCTATCTCAACGAAAGCAAGGGCCAGCTCGATTCGCGTACCGAGAACCTCGACGAACTGGTGTCCGTGGCCTCGCGTTTCGTGCGCCGCGACGAGGAAGAGACCGTCGGCATGAGCGAACTGGTCGCGTTCCTTTCCTATGCGTCGCTCGAAGCCGGCGAAGGCCAGGCCCAGGCCGGCGAGGAGGGCGTGCAGCTGATGACCCTGCATTCGGCCAAGGGGCTGGAATTCCCGCTGGTGTTCCTGGGCGGCCTGGAGGAAGGCCTGTTCCCCAGCGGCAAGTCGCTGGACGAAAGCGGGCGCCTGGAAGAGGAGCGTCGGCTGGCCTATGTGGGCATCACCCGCGCGCGCCAGAAGCTGATACTGAGTTACGCCGAGACCCGGCGCATCCACGGCCAGGACATGTACGGCATTCCGTCCCGCTTCCTGCGCGAGATTCCGCCGCACCTGCTCAATGAAGTGCGGCCCAAGGTGCAGGTGTCGCGGACGTATTCCCCCGGCGCTCCGCGCAACCCCGGCCACGTCGCCCTCGAGGCGCCACCACTCAAGCTTGGCGCCAATGTCCTGCATCCCAAGTTCGGCCAGGGCGTGGTTACCGACTATGAAGGCAACGGCGCCCATGCGCGTGTGCAGGTGAACTTCGACGACGAAGGCAGCAAGTGGCTGGTGCTGGCCTACGCAAATCTGCAGGTGATGTAGGGGGTGATCCGTGGAGCAGCGCACACCGAAGGCCGCGTGCAGCAGATCCGGGCTTGCCAGGATTGTTTGGCTTCAAGGTGAAGGACTACCGGGCAGGTTCGACCTTTTGATGTTGGCCTGTGCGAATCTGCGAGTGGTTTAATCCTGCAGATCGGCGGCACCGCAGGAAACGCACATGAGCAGTACGGAAAAGGAAAAGATGCTGGCTGGCGAGCTGTACCGCGCTGATTCGCCGGAGATCCAGGCCGACCACGCCGCCACCATGGCCTGGCTGGCGCGTTACAACGCCGCGATCGACCAGGGCAATGAAGCGCGCCACGCGCTGTTGCGCGAACGCTTCGGCAGTGTCGGCGCCGGCGCGGTGATACGGCCGCCGTTCCATTGCGACTATGGCTACAACATCCATCTCGGCACCGGCGTCTTCCTCAACTTCGATTGCGTGATCCTGGATGTGGTCGAAGTCGTGATCGGCGACGGCACGCAGATCGGCCCCGCCGTGCAGATCTACACCGCCGACCATCCGCGCGATCCGCAACTACGCAGTACCGGCCTTGAATCCGGCAAGCCGGTGCGCATCGGTCGCAATGTCTGGATCGGTGGTGGCGCGATCATCCTGCCGGGCGTCAGCATCGGCGACGACGCCTTGATCGGTGCGGGCAGCGTGGTGACCCGTGATGTGCCGGCGGCCACCACCGTGGCCGGTAATCCCGCGCGAATCCGCTGAACCGGTATTACCCATGGCACATGCACCGCAGGCCACCGGTGGCGGACATTCGCCAGCGTAGTTCACGGAGGATTTGCCATGAATCCCAGCATCACGCCGACACCGGACCACAAACCACTCCGCAAGCCGCTCCCCCACTGGCTGAGGTCGGAGTTGCCACAGCTGCTGTTGATGCTGCTCATGCTGGGCGCCGCCCGCGATAGTTTCGCCAATCATTATTACGTGCCATCAGGCTCGATGGAGCACACCCTGGAGATCGGCGACCGGGTGGCCGTGGACATGCGTGCATATGGCGTGCGCCTGCCATTCACCGATGTGCAGCTGCTGGCAACTGGAAAGCCCGAGCGCGGCGACATTGCGATCTTCGATTCACCGCAGGATGGCGAGAGGCTGATCAAGCGCGTGGCGGCGGTGGCCGGCGACGTAGTGGATCTGAGAGACGGCCGACTGACAATCAATGGTGTGGCCATGCAGGCGCTGGACCGGGCGGATACGGAACTGTTCAAGCAGCACCGCGCGCGCCTCAATCTCGCCTACGGTGGGGGGCCGGATCTGCACGGGATAAAAGTACCGGCAGGACAGGTGCTGATGCTGGGCGATGCCCGTGGCAACAGTCTGGATGGCCGGTTTTTCGGTTTCGTCCCGGCCAGCGAACTGTATGGTCGCGCGGTGGCGGTCTATTACCGTCGTGGTGCAGGGCTTGGCTGGAAAAAGCTTTAACTGAGCAGGGTGGGCCTTGGCCAATCCGGGAAATTTCGCGACACCCGATGGGCCAAGGCCCACCCTGCGCAACGCGTTGGCAATCAATCCAGGTCGATCGAAAAATGATGTGCACTGATGCGCATGCGTTCGCGCAGGTAGAACGCGTGCGCGCCATGGCGCTGGGTGCCGGAGTCGAGCTCCAGCTTGCGGCAGCCCTGGCGCCTGGCTTCCGCCTTGAGCCAGTCCAGCAACGCCTTGCCATGGCCCTCGCTGCGCGCTTGCGCATCGGTCACCAGGTCGTCCACGTACAGCAGGCGGCCATGGGCCAGCATTTCCTGCACGCGCCAACCCGCGAAAGCGCGTGGAGCGTCGTCCTGGAACAGGGCCACGGCATGCCAGCCTTCGGCGAACTGGCGCCTGGCCTGGGCCACGAAACCCGCTTCATCCAGGTGGTCGCGCAGCTGCGCAACCACCGGCCATACCGCGTGCAAAGCTTCGTCGCTGATTATTTCGTGGATATCGAAATGGGCCATGTCGACACGGGTGTCGACCGAAGGCTCCGCTGCGGCACCCAGCCCGCCGCGCGCGCCCCTCACCATCCGTAGAGCTTCCAGTACACCGGCGAGATGTCCTTCTCGCCGGCGCCCTTGCTCTTGTCCAGGCGGCCATCGCCGTTCTCGTCCATCAGGTAGTAGGTCGTGCCGCGCGATGGCGTGACCTTGACCATGCGCAACTGACCGGCGACGCGATATTCCTCGATCACGTCGCCATTGGCTTCGGTGCGAACCGCGACCTGCGCATCGGCGAGATCCACTGCCGGGTCGTTGCGCGACGACCCCATCGCGGCGCAACCGGCGAGCGCCAGCAGGGGTGCTAACAACAAGGCTTTCATGGCCATTCCTCGCGGTCGATATTGGATATGGATTATGCGCCGGCTGCGCTAAGCATGCGTGAGAGCATGCGCTGGGACGCGGGGGCGGCGCACGGGATGCGAGGCGCAGCGGTCAGGGCAGAGGGTTTAGAATCGACGCATGCCCAGACTCGTACTGATCGACGGTTCCAGTTATCTGTATCGCGCCTTCCACGCGCTGCCGCCCCTGACCAATGCGCAAGGGGAAGCTACCGGTGCGCTGTTCGGCGTGGTCAACATGCTGCGCGCGACCTTGAAGGAAAACCCGGAATACCTTGCCTTTGTGGTTGATGCGCCGGGCAAGACCTTCCGCGACGATATGTATCCGTTGTACAAGGCCAATCGCGCGGCGATGCCGGACGACCTGCGCGCGCAAGTGCTGCCGATGTGCGAGATCGTGGAGGCGCTGGGCATGCCGATCCTGCGCGTGGACGGCGTGGAGGCCGACGATGTGATCGGCACGCTGGCGCTGCAGGCGGTCAACGACGGCATCGACGTGACCATCTCCACCGGTGACAAGGATTTCGCCCAGCTGGTGCGCCCGGGCCTGGAACTGGTCAATACCATGAGCGGCAGCCGGCTGGATTCCGATGAAAAGGTTTTCGAGAAGTTCGGGGTCAAGCCTGACCAGATCGTCGACCTGCTGGCCTTGATGGGCGATGCCGTCGACAACGTCCCGGGCGTGGACAAGTGCGGGCCCAAGACCGCTGCCAAATGGTTGGCGGAATACGCCACGCTCGACGGGGTCATGCGGCATGCAGGCGAGATCAAGGGCAAGATCGGCGACAACCTGCGCGCCGCACTCCACCGGTTGCCGCTGAATCGCGACCTGGTGACGATCAAGGTCGATGTTCCGCTCGATGGCAACGCGCAAAGCCTGGGCCTGCGCGAGCGTGACGTGGAATCGCTGCGTCGGCTGTACCAGCGTTATGGCTTCAACCAGGCGTTGAAGGAGCTGGAAGGCGGATCGGCGGCGAGATCCGCTGGCCCGGTCGCCGAAACAGAACCCGGGCGTGCGCGCGGCCCGGGTTACGTGGCCGCCATTGCGGCCGATGCCGTGGTGCTG
>JBDTPP010000183.1:0-5144 GCA_039932615.1 Pseudoxanthomonas sp. | reverse complement strand
ACCTGTAACCGCCGGCTTAGAAGGCCGGTGCTCTATCCGGTTGAGCTACGGGCGCCCGTTCCGGGATTGTCGCATCCAGCCACCAGACCTATCCAAGAGGTCGGCACCTGAAGTGGTCGGGGTAGAGGGATTCGAACCCCCGACCCTCTGGTCCCAAACCAGATGCGCTACCAGACTGCGCTATACCCCGACTCGGGCCCCGCGATGCCGTGCAGGCCAACAAGGCCGCGTATTGTCGGAACCTGCGCCTGCCCTGTCAAACGCGGCGACTTGATTCGGCGATAGGCTATCCTCACATTCAGTGGACTGCAGTCCGCACACCCCAACGAGGAAACCCATGATCCGCAGCGGCAATCCGGCACTCAAAGAATCCACTTTCCTCGACCTCGGCAGCGGCGCGGTGGTTTCCCGCGACGCAGGGGCCATGACCCTGAACGGCACGGTCAACAAGACCGGCATCCTGTTACTGCTGAGCGTGCTGACCGCCGCCTTCGCCTGGAACCAATCCCTCCTCATGGGCGCGAATGGCGTGGCGGAGGCCGTAGCCCCGGCAGCGACCGGCTACATGCTGGGCGGCGCGATCGGCGGCTTCATCCTGGCCATGGTCACCATCTTCAAGAAGACCTGGGCACCGGTCACCGCGCCACTGTACGCGCTGGTGGAAGGCTTCTTCCTGGGCTCGATCTCGGCGGTTTACGAACTGCGCTTCGACGGCATCGTCTTCCAGGCCGTGCTGCTGACCTTCGGCACCCTGTTCGCCCTGCTGATGGCTTACCGTAGCGGCCTGATCAAGGCGACCGAAAACTTCAAACTGGGAGTGGTCGCGGCCACCGGCGGCATCGCCTTGGTCTATCTGGCGACCATCGTGCTGGGTTTCTTCGGCGTCAATATCCCGTTGATCCATGAATCCGGCATGGTCGGCATCGGCTTCAGCCTGTTCGTGATCGTGATCGCGGCGCTGAACCTGGTCCTGGACTTCGACTTCATCGAAAACGGCGTTGAGCAGGGCGCACCGAAATACATGGAGTGGTACGGCGCCTTCGGCCTGATGGTCACCCTGGTCTGGCTGTACATCGAGTTCCTGCGCCTGCTGTCGAAACTCAATTCGCGCTGATTCGGGCTTTCTCATGCAATAAAAAGGGGCGCATTGCGCCCCTTTTCAGTTTTGCCGTAGTCAGCGCGGCTGAGACATGAGCAGTCAGCGCTCATCGACAGGCCGGGGCCTGACTCGCGTGCGCGGGGAGCGCTGATAGTCATCGGCGTGCGCATCCCCTGTGCGCACGCGGACACCCGGGCTCTGCGAAGGAACTGGCTGGACGGAAGTTCCAGCGGGCATGCCCGGTATGCGTGGCTGTGATCCATTCACGCGGATACGCTGGATTATGTCGTCGATATCGAATTGTTCGAAGGCACCGATGTCGTACTTGGAGTGAAGCGGCAGCCGTGCGTGCTCGTCTCCGACTGCCATCTTCGCGCGCAACGGCGGGTCATAGGCCGGCAATAATTGCGGCGAAGGAAACGGGAATGCGGGCGGCGCAGGCGGATTGGCATTGGCGGCGTCGATCAGCGGGCTGCCTGCCGCCGGACGCAGCTTGCGCGCGGCGATATTGACCAGCAGGGGGTTGGCACCTTGCCGCGTGCCAGTGAATTCAGCCGGTATCAGCTGCGCGCCGGTCTGCACCCAGTTGTTGCTGCCGAAGACCTTGCGACCATTGGCCCAGGGTTCCTTGCTCTGGGGTTCGCAGGCATCCGGATTGTCCACTTCACTGGCGGGATTCTCGCGAAGAATCGCAGGGCTGCTGCCTGCAGCAGTCTGGTATACGACGTTGTTCTGCATCTCGACCGAACCCGCACCCAACTGCACCATCAGTGCATTGGCCGCACCACTGCGGTCGAAGATGATCGTGTTGTTGACCAGGCGCAGGCGCCCCTGGCTGCGTCCGTCCAGATCGCCACCGGCCCGGATCGCGTTGCGCCAAGCGTTGGTATGGACGATCACATTGCCGACGACGTCCGCGTCCTCGCGCTTCAGGTCCGGCGTCCATCCAGCCTTCTGGGTGTCGCAGTCGGGGCCAATAAGCTCCATTTCCCCGTACACCGAGCCTTCGATCCAGTTGTAGTAGATCAGGGCACGCTCATGGCGTACGCGCACCAGCACGCCACCCGTAGCACTATGCACATAGTTGTAGCGCATGCGGAAAACAGCGCCCGGAAAGGCCACTTCGTCGCTCTGCATGTAGATCGAGTGTCGGCTGGTGCCGGCACCGGAATTGCGAATCTCGCTGTATTCGAGGGTGAACGATCCTGAATTCTGGTCGGCGCCAAGAATTCCGTGCGAGGGGCAGTCGCGAATCAGGCTGTCGCGCACAGTGATGTTGTCGGCTTCGCTGAAGATGCAGGTGCTGCTGCCGCCGGTGACTTCGAAGCCCTCGAAGACCACGTTGTTGGACTGCTCGAACTTGATCGTGTGCTGCCCGCCCCGGAGTATCGGGCGGGATGCTCCCACGGCCCGGTTCCAGCGGATGATGACCGGATTGGCTGCGGTCCCGCCGTCGTCGTCCTGGACTGTGATGCCACCGTTGTAGGTGACACCACCGTCAACCAGGACGATGTCCCCCGGCGCCAGGTTGTTGCTCGTGAACACGGTGGAAAGCTGGGCGTACTGCTTGCCCGGCCCTACGGTGTAGGTAGTGGCCGAGGCAAGGGCAGGCAGCATTGCAAGGGCGCAGCCCCAGGAAAAACAACGAAAAAACGGCATGAAAGCTCTCCCGCGGAAATTCCCGCGACATAGACCCCTACAACGTCTCCCCCCGGCTCCGGCTAAATCCTTCATGCGACTGCATCAAACGCGACTGGCGATTGCCTTGGCAAAGGACATCGTGGTGCCTTCACCACCGAGATCCGGGGTCAACGAATCCTGCGCTTCAAGTGTAGCCACGATGGCGTTACGCAAACGTGCAGCGTTATCCGGCTGGCCCAGATGGTCCAGCATCTGCACCGCGCCCAGCAACAGCGCGCAAGGATTGGCAATGCCTTTGCCGGCGATATCGGGGGCCGAACCATGCACCGCTTCGAAGATCGCCGTGTCGGCGCCAATGTTGGCGCCCGGGGCCAGGCCCAGTCCGCCGACCAGGCCGGCGCACAGGTCGGAAATTATGTCGCCGAACAGGTTGGTAGTGACGATGATGTCGAACTGTTCCGGACGCATCACCAGCTGCATGCAGGTGTTGTCCACGATCATCTCGCTGCACTGGATATCGGGATATTGCGCCGCTACTTCTCTCGCCACCTTCAGGAACAGGCCGGAGGTGGATTTGAGGATATTCGCCTTGTGCACCACGGTGACTTTCTTGCGGCCGGTGCTGCGCGCCAGGTCGAAGGCATAGCGCACGATGCGTTCGGAACCCTTGCGGGTGACCTTTTGGGTCAGCAGTGCGGTTTCGCCGTCTTCGGACACACTCTGGCCTTCGCCGATGTAGGCCCCCTCGGTGTTCTCGCGCACCGTGATCAGATCCACGCCGGTCGGGAAGCGCGATTTGGTGTTGGGGAACGACTTGGCCGGGCGCACGTTGGCGTAAAGATCGAAATGCTTGCGCAGCTCCACGTTGATCGAGCTGAAACCTTCGCCGACCGGCGTGGTCAACGGGCTCTTCAGCGCCACGCGGTTCCTGCGGATCGAATCCAGCGTGGCCTGTGGCAGTAATTCGCCGTGCTTCTCCAGCGCCACCAGGCCTGCGTCGGCGTCTTCGTAATCCAGTCCAACCTTCATCGCATCAAGTACGTAAAGGGCGGCATCCATGATTTCGGGGCCGATGCCATCGCCGCGGATGACGGTGATCGTCTGAGTGGTCATTGTGTCGGGATTCCGTACAGAGGCGACCGGCGCAGATGACCGGCGCGGGCGCTGAGAAGAGTGAGTGGGTCAATTATGCCCGATCCGGCCCGCCGCCCCCAAATCGCCGGTGTTCTTGGGGCCTTTTCCGCAATGGGGCAAAGCCGGGAGTCAGCCGTGATCGTGCGCCACAGGTGCCGGCGCTCCCGCTTCAAGCTGGTCGAGGAAATCAACCGCGCGACGCAGATGTGGAATGACGATCGAGCCGCCCACCACCAAACCAACCGAGAACGTCTCGAAGAACTCCTCTCGGGTCACCCCAGCCTCCTTGCACTGGGCCACGTGGTAGCTGATGCAATCGTCGCACCGCAACACCATCGAGGCCACCAGTCCCAACAGCTCCTTGGTCTTCACGTCCAGTGCGCCGGCCTGGTAGGTCTGGGTGTCGAGTGCGAAAAAGCGCCGCACGACCTGGTTGGGTTCGGCGAGGATGCGTTCGTTCATGCGCTGACGGAACTGGGTGAACTCCGCCAGGCGATCGCTTTCGGTGCCGCGCCTGTCGCTCATGCCGGCCCCCCGCCTGCCTGGCCAGCCAGCAGTGGCTCCAGCTTGCCGGCGCGGTGCAGCGCAATCAGATCGTCGTAACCGCCTACGTGGGTCTGGCCTATGAATATCTGCGGCACGCTGGTACGACGGGCGCTGGCCATCATCTTTTCGCGGGCGACCGGATCGGTGTCGATCCGTACCTCGGTCCAGCTCTGGCCTTTGCTCTTCAGGAAGTTCTTGGCGGCTACGCAATATGGGCAGATGGCCGTGGTGTACAGGGTGATTTCGGGTTTTACCGCAACAACTGCAACTGCATCGGACACGGGAATTCTCGGCGGCGATCGGGGTCAGGAGACTATGGTGGCATGACGCAGCGTTACCCGCCTGCGAACTGGAACGCTGAGGATTAACCAGATGTTCACCCGGTCGCTGGCGCCAGCGGTCATCCTCACTGCGCGATTCCATCCCTCCCTGTGCCGGAGTATTGCTTGCGCCCTTCCCTGTTTGCCGTCGCCCTGACCCTGGCCCTGGCGGCCCCGCTGGCGCCGGCCCAGGACTCCAAACTTCCGGATATCGGTTCTTCCGCTGGGGAAATGCTGACTCCGGCACGACAGGCCGAATACGGCGGCATGATGCTGCGCGAGCTGCGCAATTACGGTTACCTGCTCGAAGACCCCTTGCTGGACGACTGGCTGCAGAACATGGGCGGTCATCTGGGCGCCGACAGCGACCAGCCGCGCCAGCCATTCAATTTCTTCCTGCTCAA
>JBDTPP010000182.1:0-5162 GCA_039932615.1 Pseudoxanthomonas sp. | reverse complement strand
GGCATCCGCGCGCCGGAACATCATTCCGAAGCCAACGAATCCATCTTCACCAACGTGCCCGGCCTGCGCGTGGTCATGCCGTCCTCGCCACAGCGCGCCTATGGGCTGTTGCTGGCGGCGATCCGCGACCCCGACCCGGTCATCTACATGGAGCCCAAGCGCATCTACCGCCAGTACAAGGAACTGGTGATCGACGATGGCGAAGCGCTGCCGTTGGACGTGTGCTTCGTGCTGCGCGACGGCAGCGACGTGACCCTGGTCACTTGGGGCGCGCAGGTGAAAGAGACGCTGGAAGCGGCTGAAGCTTTGGCGAAGGACGGGATCAGCGCCGAAGTCATCGACGTGGCCACGCTGAAACCGCTGGACTTCGACACCATCGCCGAATCGGTCAGCAAGACCGGGCGTTGCGTGATCGTGCACGAGGCACCGCGCACGGCAGGCTTCGGCGCGGAGATCGCCGCGCGCCTGGCCGAAAGCTCGATGTACGACCTGCTGGCGCCGGTGATACGCGTCACCGGCTACGACACCCACATCCCGCTGTTCCGCCTGGAAATGAAGTACCTGCCCAGCGTGGAGAAAATCGTCGCTGCCGCTAAACGCGTGCTGGCGGCATGAATAAACCTCCTCCCTTGCGCACTTGGTGGGTAGGGGAGGATTGAGGAGGGGTGCTTTTTGCTTTTTTTTTTCGCCTGGCAATCAGAGTCAGAATAAAAAGCAGAGGCACCCTTCCCCGCCTTCCGTTCGCTTGCGGCGAAAGGCAGGGGCAGTCCCTACAAGCATCGAAACAACGAGACCACACATGAGCGCAAGCAAAACCTTCCACCTCCCCGACCTGGGCGAAGGCCTGCCCGACGCCACCATCATCGAATGGTTCGTCAAGGAAGGCGACGTGATCCGCCTGGACGAACCGCTGGTATCGATGGAAACCGCCAAGGCGGTAGTGGAAGTGCCCTCGCCCGTGTCTGGCAAGGTGCTGAAGCTGGCCGGCAACACCGGTGACATCGTTGTGACCGGGGCGATGCTGGCCGAGTTCGAACCCGACCCGAATTTGCCGCAACGCGCGGATGGACAGGACACCGGGCATGCACATGGCGCACCAGCACCAGCGAAAGCCGAGGCTCCCGTTCCGCTCGTAGCCAAGGACGAAGCGGAAAGCGAACGCGACGATGCGGGCACCGTGGTCGGCGCCATGCAGAGCTCCAATACCGTGCACCAGGAACAGGCGATCGCCGTCGGCGGCATCAAGGCAATGCCGGTGGTGCGCGCGCTTGCGAAGAAACTCGGCGTGGATCTCGCGCGGCTCGCGCCGACTGGCGGCGACGGCACGGTCAGCCTCAACGACGTGAAGCAGGCCGCGGCCAGCGGCAGTGCGCGGATCGGCGCGGCACAACCCGTGTCCGCAACCCAGTCCTCGCCTCCTTCCTTTCAACGCGCGGAGGCCCAGCGCACCACGCTGTCCGCTTCCGGCAAACCGCTGCGCACGCAACCGCCCGGCATTTCGGTCAGCGGACAACCCGAACAACTCAAGGGCGTCCGCCGCAACATGGCGCGGGTGATGGCTGACGCGCATTCCAAGGTCGTGCCTACCACGCTCAGCGACGACGCCGACGTCCAGGCCTGGACTCCGGGCAACGATGTCACCGTGCGCCTTATCCGCGCCATCGTCAGCGCCTGCAAGGCGATGCCGGCGTTGAACGCCTGGTTCGATGGCGAGAAATTGACACGCACGCTGCATCCGCAGGTCGACATCGGCATCGCCGTGGACACCGACGACGGGCTGTTCGTGCCAATGCTGCGCAACGCCGACATCCTGGATGCACGCGGCATCCGCGAAGGCGTCAACCGCCTGCGCGTGCAGGTGGAAGACCGCAGCATCGCGGCCTCGGAGCTGAGTGGCTACACGATTTCGCTGTCCAACTTCGGCATGTTCGCCGGCCGCTACGCCACTCCCGTCGTGGTTCCGCCGTGCGTGGCGATCGTCGCCGCCGGCCGCGCCCGCCACCAGGTCATGTCGGTGATGGGCGGCTTCGAATCGCACAAGGTCATTCCGCTGTCGGTGACTTTCGACCATCGCGCCGCCACCGGCGGCGAGGCCGCACGTTTCCTGAAGGCGCTGATCGACGACCTGGCACATCCCCAGTAGGAGCGGTCCCTGCCCGCGATGCCCTTCGGACGGGCAACGCAAAAAGCGTCGCGGGCAGGGCCCGCTCTTACATTGCTGACTTTCCGATTACGGAGAGCGTCATGACCCATCGCAGCCGACTCGCCGGTTTCATCATCGATTGCAAGCAAGGCACGCTGCGCGAATCGGCGGATTTCTGGGGCCGTGCCTTGAATCTTGAAGTCCAGGACTACGACGAGGACGGCCTCGGCATCTATGCGCCGATGCACGATGGCCCCGGCGGGCTGCATATAGAAGTCCAGAAAGTCTCGCATCCCTCGCGCGTGCACCTTGACATCGAGACCGACGACATCGAGGAGGAAGTGAAACGACTGGAGAAACTCGGCGCCAAGCGCGTCGAATTCATTCGCGAACGCTGGTGGGTGATGGAAGCCCCCAGCGGCCACCGTTTCTGCGTGGTCCCGATGCGCGACTCGGATCGGCAAGAACCCAACGTCTGGAAGTAGAACTACCTGACTCGCAGGTGTGGGAGCGACGTGAGTCGCGAAGCTCCTGCATTCAAGAGGCTAGGAGGATCCTCTCCGCCTGGCGATCGCGACTTACCTCGCTCCCGCAATCAAAAACAGCTCCCCCCCACTAGCGCTTGTCGCGATCCAGCCATGTGCCCAGCCCCTGGGCGTTGAGTTCGATATCCATGTGCAGCACTGCGGCTACCCCGGCATCGTCCAGGGGACAGTCGTGCGCGCGTGCGCGTTGCAGATACAACGCCGTCAATGCGGCAACCATGTCCCGGTGGCGATCCGGAGATCCATCGCAAGCACGCCCGATGGCCACCATCACATCGATCTGTTCGCGCAGATCCCGCGCAAGCTTTTCGACATTGCCGACACGACCGTAATGGGTCAGGTACATGCCCTCGGGTTTGAACGACAGCAACCGTGCGATCGAGGTCTTCAATGCCTCCGGCTCGAACTGCACCGGCGTGGAAGTCGGCAGGATGAAGGCACCCTGCGCGCTGTCCAGTTCGCGGTAGGACAGTCCGAACGTATCACCGGTGAACCAGCAACGGCTGCGTTCGTCCCAGATGCAATGATGGTGCCTGGCGTGCCCCGGCGTATCGATGCACAGCAGCTCGCGCCCGCACAGATCGACCTTGTGTCCGTCCACGGCGACGACCACGAGCGCTTCCGGGACGGGTAGGATCTCGCCATAGCTGCGCCTGATTTCTTCTTCGCCATACACCGCGGTCGCGCCTGCGATCAGTTTGGCCGGATCGATCAGATGCGGCGCCGCGCGCGGATGCGCCACCAGCCGCGCGTTCGGCAACTCCCTCATCAGCGCACCGGCACCGCCAGCATGGTCCAGATGCACGTGGGTGACGATCAGCCAGTCGACATCCGCAGGCGCCAGTCCGGCGGACAGGAGCGCGGACAGCAGGTGGGGAACGGAATGGTTGGTGCCGCAATCGACGAAGGCACCACGGCCGTTCTCGACGATCAGGTAGGCGGCATCGAAATGGTCGCGATGGAACGCGGTGTCGATGGTATGGATGCCGTGCTCACTCATGTCTTTCCCGGATCATTAGCTGGAGTCAGATTCTAGCGAGTGCGGCATCTCTCCACGAAGCGGCTTTCGTAGCAGGGTCCCTGGGCGCAAGCTTTTGGTTTGTTCCGCGGCCTGACCGGAGAGCTCGCGGCCAGGGGTCGCTCCTACAGGGTTCTGTTGCGGCGCTGCAGCCACCAGGTACGCCACACCACCGCGATGAACATCACCGCCAGGAACGCGCCGTAGGCAACCAAGGTGGCCAGCACCTGCTTCCAGATGGCGCCGGTGCCCACGTCGGCCAGGCCCAGCGCATAGCCCCACTGCATTCCGCCGAAACTGAGCACGAAGGCGACGGCCAGTGCAGCGAGGTCGAAACACTTGCGCCCCGCATCCCGCGGTTGCCGCGGAAACAACCAGAACAGCGCGCCGATCAACAGGAACCACGGCAGGAACAGGATCAGCGCGAGATACGGCATCAGGCCTCGTCTTCCACCAACGCCGCCAACGCTTCAACCAGTGCATCAAGGCCGACCGCATCCTCGACCAGCTTGCCGACGACCTCACCGCCCAGCTTGACCGCATCGTGTTCGGCCAGATGCAGCGCCGCGCCGCCTTCCCGTTTGAGTCGGGCGATCAGCTGACCGGCTTCGCGCGGCGAATCGTGGCCTCCGCTTTGCAGCAGAGCCCGACCATCGCCATGGATCAGCTTGAAGTAGAACTTCCCGTCCGCTTCGCGGTACTGCTTGAATTGTGGCGACGCCGCTTTCGCCGCAGCTTTCCCGGCCACCGCCGACGTACTCGACAAGTCCCGCAGACCCACCGCATCACGCAATTCGGCGATGAAAGGCGTGGCGTACTTCGTCCGCAACCGCGCCGCGCCATCGCGCAGGATCGCTTCGATTTCGGCCGGCCGGGCGACCAGCGCTTCGTACTTTTCACGCAACGGCGCGACTTCGACATCGATGCGCTCGAACAACTGCTGCTTGGCCTCGCCCCAGGCAATGCCATCGGCGTAGGCCCGGCGCATGCGCGCGGTTTCTTCCGCGCTGGCGAACGCCTGGTACAGCTGGAACAGCGCCGAACCTTCGGTCTTCTTCGGTTCCCCCGGCGCCTTCGAATCGGTGAGCAGTGCCGACACCAGCTTCTTCAATTCCGCACGCGGCGCGAACAATGGAATGGTGTTGTCGTAGCTCTTGCTCATCTTGCGGCCATCCAGGCCCGGCAGCGTCGCAACGCTTTCCTCGATCGCCGCTTCGGGGAGAACGAAGTATTCCTTGCCGAACAGATGATTGAAACGCTGACCGAAATCGCGCGCCATTTCGATGTGCTGGACCTGGTCGCGGCCCACCGGCACCTTGTTGGCCTTGAACAGCAGAATGTCGGCGGCCATCAGCACCGGGTACATGAAAAGACCTGCGTTGATGCCGGCGTCGTCGTCCTCGCCTTCGGCACGATTCTTGTCCACCGATGCCTTGTAGGCATGCGCGCGGTTGAG
>JBDTPP010000181.1:0-5168 GCA_039932615.1 Pseudoxanthomonas sp. | reverse complement strand
TCAAGAGCTCGCGGCAGGATGCCGCTCCCACAATGCCGCTGCCACTTCATTGCTTCCAGCGCAGCACCAGCAGCACCAGCACGCCGGCGAGCAATCCCCAGAACGCGGAACCGATGCCGAACAGGGTCAGCCCCGAGGCCGTGACCAGGAAGGCAATCAATGCCGGTTCGCGATCGCGTTCCTCGCGCAATGCGGCTCCCAGGCTGTTGCCCAGGGTGGCGAACAAGGCAATGCCGGCGATGGCCATCACCAGTTCTTTCGGAAAGGCGGCGAACAGGGCGGCGACCGTGGCCCCGAACAGGCCGACCAGCACATAGATGAAACCCGCCGACATCGCCGCGACATAGCGTCGGCCAGGGTCCTCATGCGCTTCGCGGCCCATGCAGATCGCGGCGGTGATCGCGGCCAGGTTCAGGGCGTACGCCCCGAACGGCGCCAGCAGCACATTGGCCACGCCGGTCCAGCCCAGCACCGGCGAGATCGGTACGTCGTAGCCCGAGGCGCGTATGACTGCCACGCCTGGCACGTTCTGCGAAGTCATGGTGACGATGAACAAGGGCAGGGCGATGCCGAACACCGCCGCCAGCGACAGCGTCGGCATCGTGAACAACGGCGTCGCCAGCTGCAGCTGCAGGCCGTCGGTGCGCAGCAGGCCCTGGCCCAGGGCGATGCCGATGCCGACCAGCAAGGTGACGATGACCGCATAGCGCGGCATCAGCCGGCGTCCCAGCAGGTACACCACGAACATGCCCAAGGCCATGCCCGGGCGCGTGTCCATGGCCACGAACACATCCAGGCCAAAGCGCAACAGCACGCCGGCGAGCATCGCCGAGGCCAGCGACACCGGGATGCGGTCGAGCAGGCGTTCGAACACCCCCGAGAATCCGGCCACGGTCATCAGCAACGCCGACAGCACGAAGGCGCCGATCGCATCCGACAACGGCAGCCCCGCACTGCTGGTCATCAGCATCGCCGCACCCGGGGTCGACCATGCGGTCACCACCGGCAGGCGGTAGCGCAGCGACAGGCCGATGCAGGTGATGCCCATGCCCAGGCCTAGCGCCCACATCCAGGAACTGATTTCGGCCTGCGACGCGCCCAGCGCCTGCGCGGCCTGGAACACGATCACCGCCGAGCTGGTGAAGCCGACCAGCACGGTGACGAAACCGGCGGCGATCGCGGAAAGGGAAAGGTCGCGCAGCAGGTTGCGTTCTGGCAGGGGGGTCATGTCGGTCATTGTCGCCGTTGTACGCGAGCTGTGGGCATGGAAGGCAGAATCCCATTCCATGACGCGGGCTTGCGGCGGCGTGGCCTACTATTCCACCCCCTCTTTCCCTCGTCCCCTGGAGATACCCATGAGCGAAGCGCTCGGTTTTGCCACCCTTGCTGCCGACCAGCCACTGGCCGCGTTCGCCTTCCAGCGGCGCGAGCCGGGGCCACACGATGTCTGCGTCGAAGTCATGTATTGCGGCGTCTGCCACTCCGACCTGCACACTGCCCGCAACGACTGGCAGAACACGCGCTACCCGTCCATGCCCGGGCACGAGATCGTAGGCAAGGTCACCGCCGTCGGCAGCGAGGTGAAGGGATTCAAGCCAAGCGACATCGCCGGCATCGGTTGCATCGTCGACAGTTGTCGCCAGTGCGGCTCTTGCCAGGAAGGCGAGGAGCAATACTGCGAAGTCGGCTTCACCGGCACCTACAACGGCGCCTTGTCCGGTGCTGGCGAAAACACCCTCGGTGGCTACTCGAACCAGATCGTGGTCGATGAGAAATACGTCCTGAAGATTTCGCACACCGCGCAGTTGGCCGCGGTGGCGCCGCTGTTGTGCGCAGGCATCACCACCTATTCACCGCTGGCCCACTGGAAGGTCGGGCCGGGGCAGAAAGTCGGCGTGGTCGGCCTGGGCGGACTGGGCCACATGGCGGTGAAGATCGCCAAGGCGATGGGTGCCTATGTGGTGCTGTTCACCACCTCGGAGAACAAGCGCGAGGATGCGCTGCGCCTGGGCGCCGATGAAGTGGTGATCTCGAAGGACGCCAAGCAGATGGCGGCGCAGTACAACCGCCTGGATTTCATCATCAACAGCGTTGCCGCGCCGCACGACCTGGACCCGTTGCTCAATGCGCTCAAGCGCGACGGGACCATGGCCTTGCTGGGTGCGCCGGACAAGCCGCATCCGTCGCCCAGCGTGTTCAACCTGATCCTGAAGCGACGCTCGCTCGCAGGCTCGCTGATCGGCGGCATTGCCCAGACCCAGGAAATGCTGGATTTCTGCGCCCGCCACGGGATTGTTGCGGACATCGAGATGATCCGCATGGACGAAATCAACCAGGCCTACGAACGCATGCTCAAGGGCGACGTGAAGTACCGTTTCGTGATCGACATGGCGTCCCTGGCCAAGCCGGACTGAAAGGCTCTTGCATCAGACGCGCGTGCCTCATGCACGCACCGCCTTACTGGTGCATGCCCGAGGCGTGGTTGGCCAATCCCGAGACCACGCCCAGCGACGGATCGCCATGCACCAGCCGTGCCAGCGGAAACGCATCGCGGACCACGGCCTGCACGTAGGGCGCACGCGACATGCCGCCGGTCAGGAACACGCTGTCCGGTGGCGTCCCCAGTTGCAACCCGACTTCCTGCAGCAGGCGGGCCAGCCTGCCCAGGAAATCCACGCTGGCCACGGTGAGATCCTCGCGACTGGCCGCGACCGACAGGGCCGCATCGATGTAGTCCAGTGGGTGGCGGCTGTCCGCGTGTTCGCTGAGCCGCATCTTCATTCCTTCCACGCCGCGATACAGGCGGGTGGTGCCGCCATCGTGCTGCAAGGCCTGCAGTCGCTCGTTGTAGGGCGCCGGCACTTCGCTGAAATTGCGTTTGTGGAAGGCGCGCTGGCGCGGGATGTCCTGGACCATTGCCGCGTCGACGAAATGATGCGCGGGCACCCGCGTGTCGCCACGACCGAACAGCGGCATGAAGTGGGCCATGCTCAGGGCCAGGTCCACGTCGGTGCCGCCGTTGGGCAGGCCCCAGGCGCGGTGGATCACCGGCATTTCGCGACCGCCGACCTGGGCATGGGCGATGTCGGTGGTGCCACCGCCAATGTCCACGACCAGGGTCGAATGCCGGGCCGCGCTGCTGGCGTGGTAATGCAGCGCCGCAGCTACCGGCTCCTCCAGGAAATCCACGGCCTCGAAGCCGGCGATCTGCGCCGCCGCGGCCAGGATATCCAGTGCCTGTTCGCCGCCTTCGGGGCCCAGCGAACTGCGGAACTGCACGGGTCGTCCCAGCGTGGCCACGCGCACCTCCGTGCCCAGCTGTTCACTTGCCGCGATGCGGATGTGCTCCAGGATCTGCGCGGCAATACCGGTGATGGTCTGGCGCGCGCGTGGCAGCAGGTCGTAGCCCAACATCGATTTTGGCGATTGCACCAGATGGCCGCTGCCTTCTTCCAGATAGCGGTCAATGGCTTCTTCGCCGAACACCGCGTCGTCCAGGTCCGCCGCCGCTTCCTCGGCTTCCCTGGCCTGCGCCTCCAGCCATTGCCGGCGCACCACCTGCACGGCATCGCGGTACAGCTGCGCCTCGCTGCGCGGGGCCACGCCGCTGCGGGTCTGTTCGGCCCTGGCCGCGCGCACCAGCACCGCGGCCTCGCCCTCGTGCTCGCGGGTCATGTGGAAGTCGGCCGGGTCGGGCAGATCGGTCGGGAAGAACACCGCCGTGCGGAACTGCGGCCGTCCGTCGAACTGGATGTGTTGCAGGTGATCGCCTACGCGCGCGGCGGCGGCCGAGTAGCTGGTGCCGAAATCGATGCCGATTCTCATGGAAAGGGGGAAGCCTGCGCGGGGCCGGCGATTCTACGCGGTACACCAAAAACCCGTAGGAGCGGGCCTTGCCCGCGATGCTCTTCGTTGGGCGCAATGATCTTCGTCAGGATTATCGCGGCGTGGGGAAGGGCATCGCGGGCAAGGCCCGCTCCTACGGGTCAGGCCAAGAGCAGCTGGGCGATGCTGTTGGCCGCGTCACGGCCTTCGGCCACGGCAGTCACCACCAGGTCGGCGCCGCGCACGGCATCGCCACCGGCAAACAGTTTCGGATTCGTGGTCTGGAACGGCAGCCGCGCCGTTCCGTCGGGGGTGCTGCCGCCGGCAATGATGCGCCCATCGGGGCTGCCTTCGACGCCTTGTGCGGCCAGCCATTCCGGCACGGCCGGCGAAAAGCCGAAGGCAATGATGACTACGTCTGCCTCCAGCAATGATTCGCTGCCTTCGATGGGAATTGCGCTGCGGCGGCCACGTGCGTCGGGTTCTCCCAACCTCGTCTCGACCACGCGCACGCCGACAAGTTGTTGGTCATCGCCTTCGATGGCCAAGGGCGCCCGGTTGAACAGGAAGCGCACCCCTTCCTCGCGCGCATTGGCGACTTCGCGCGCGGAGCCCGGCATGCTGGCTTCGTCGCGGCGATAGGCACAGGTCACTTTCGCCGCGCCCAGGCGGATCGCGCTGCGCACGCAGTCCATGCCGGTATCGCCGCCGCCAAGCACCACGACGCGTTTGCCATTCAAGTCCGGCAGTGCCAGCGTGTCTTCCCAGCCCGCGATCGGCCGGCCCCTGCCTTGCAGATGCGCCGGATCGTTGCCGCTGACGATGCGTCCGTTCTGGACCAGGAACGGCAGCGCCGGCAGCACGTTCTTCAGGTCCTGCCCCGCCAGCCCGCCATCGGTATAGCGATAGGCGCCGGTGCCCAGGAACACCGCATCGTAGTCGGCCAGCAGTTCTGCTATCGAAATGTCGCGGCCGATCTCAATGCCCAGGCGGAATTCCACGCCCATGCCCTCAAGCACCTCGCGACGGCGCGCGATGATGCTTTTCTCCAGCTTGAAGCTGGGGATGCCGAACTGCATCAATCCGCCGATCTGTTCGTAGCGGTCGAACACCACCGCGTGGATGCCGTTGCGTGCCAGCACGTCGGCACAAGCCAGGCCCGCCGGACCGGCACCGACCACTGCCACGCGCCTGCCGGTGGCGACCACATTACCGAGGTCGGGACGCCAGCCTTTTTCCAGCGCCGCATCGACGATGTACTTTTCCACCGCGCCGATGGTCACCGCGCCAAAGCCGTCCTCCAGCGTGCAGCTGCCTTCGCACAGGCGATCCTGCGGGCACAC
>JBDTPP010000180.1:0-5347 GCA_039932615.1 Pseudoxanthomonas sp. | reverse complement strand
AGAAGTGAGAAGTGAGAAGTGAGAAGTGAAGCTGGAGCCGGAAGCCATGAAGCCGCACTGCAGCTATCGTCTCACTTCTCACTTCTCCCGTAATTCGCACCAGTACTGCAGCTCGCTGCTCTTGCTCGGCTCGTACACGTAGTTGAATCCGGTGAAGCCGAACGACGTGTTCCGCGTGTTGAAGGGCGGCCGGTGGGTGGCCTGGTGGATCAATACCGATTCGCCGCTGACGGTCGAGTAGGTATAGATCTTGATCGCCGTGCCGGTCGCGGGCTGGTCCACGTACACCAGTTTGAATTCGAAATATTTTCCGATCTTCTGGCCAATGGCGAGATATGGCTGGTCCGTGGGAACCGCATCGACCGTCCAGTTTTCACCGCCATAGATCACATGGCAGCGCGCGGTCGCGGCTTCGGTGGTGCCGCACGCCAGCATCAGTCCGACTACTATCAAGGTTTTCATTCTTCCCCCGTGCATTGCGAAATGGCGGCCACACCGGCCTTGCCGCACGGGCTTGAGGCCTTCAGGTCCGGATGCGGCACGCCATCGCCGTCCAGTCGTGCGATCCGGGTTTGCCAGTCGAGCATCCCGGCCTTGTTCATGCGCACCTTCAATACCCAGCCGGTAGTGGTTGCCGGTGTGTCGAAACTGTTGAAAAGAAAATTGCCCAGGCTGTAGACGATCAGTTTGCCCTTGTAGTACTCGACTCCCTGGGTGACGTGGGGATGGCCGCCCACCACCATGTCGGCGCCGGCATCCAGCATCCGCCTGGAAAATTCGCGCAGGCGTTCGCTGGGTTGCGGCTCGTCTTCCCACCCCCAATGCATGTACGGAATGACCAGGTCGGCGTGGTAGACCTGCCGTGCCGCGATGATGTCGTTGATCACCTGGTCGTCCTCGCCACTCCACGCCACGCCCGGGCGCGTGGCGCTGGCTTCGAAGGAGCGCGGCTTGTACTCCAGATAGCCCAGCAAGGCGATGCGCAGGCCGTTGCGCTCGACGATCCAGGGCTTGTGCGCTTCGGCTGCGTTGTCGCCGCCACCGAAGTAGGGCAGGCCGGCCTTGCGCAGCAGCTGCAATTGTTCGGCGAAAGCCTCCTTGCCGAAATCGCCGGAATGGTTGTTGGCCAGCGACAGGCCGTCGAAATGCCTGGCCAGCACCGGGATGACCTGCGGATCGGCGCGGAAAGTGAATGGCTTCACTTCGGCCTTGCCGGTCGTGGCGATCACGCATTCCAGGTTGCCGATGCGCAGGTCCTGGGCATCCAGGAACGATTCGAAGGGCTTGAACGGATCGACGCCTTTTGCGATCAGTTCACCCGGTATCTCGGCGACCATGATGTCGCCGACGAATACCAGGCTGACCTCGGCAGGCTCGGCCGGAGTCGCCGCAGCGGCTCCGGTCCACAGGAATGCAAGTGGCAACAGGATTGTCTTCATGCATCGCATGATCAGGGGCTTTGGCGTCCGGCGCCAGTGTCCGCGCCGTGGCGCATTGCGCGCCGGATCAAAGGCGCGTGATCGCGCATACGTAGACCACTTCGCAGGCACCACCGCCGGTGTCCTCACGTGTGGTCGAACTGCGCCAGTGCCAGCCGTCGGGCGCAGTGGCCTCTACCAGCCAGCCGTCAATGCGCACGCGGTCGTCCTTGCCGATGCCAGCCAGTGTATCGGCCACTGCGTCATTGGCCGGGATCATGTGCATGTTGGCGCTGCTGCGTGCGATTTCCTGTGGCGGCAACGGCGGTTGGTCCTGCCAGCGGTAGCTGTACCAGCGCGAGGACTGGCTGATCTGCAGTTGCGATAGAACTGCCTGTTCGCGCATGCGTTGCCAGCCCAGGGCAAGGTCGGTGGGTGAAAGATCGGCCTGGCGCCCCAGGCGGTAGTCCTCGCGCGACAACACGCGCGCATCGATGCTTAATCCGGCAAGTGGCTGCAAGGTCGCGGCAGGTAATGCGAACGGCCGCAAGGAGTCCGGCACGTCGCTCTGCAAGGGCGGGTCGCCCGCCGCGACCGTGGGCGGCAATGGACAACCCATGTTCGTGCCGACGCCGGAAGGCGCAACGACATCGCGAGGCGAATGCGCGGAATACCACCAGCCCAGTGCGCCCAGCACCAGGCAGGCGACCAGGAAGTTGCGCAGGTTCACGCGGTGGCGGAAAGCCGCCCGGCGAGGGTCTGGCGCAGTCCGGCCAGGTCCTTGGCGAACGCGGCGATGCCATCGCGCAGTTTCTCCGTGGCCATCGCATCGGCAGCGAGGTCTTCGGCGAAACGTGCCGCATCGATCGGCGCGTTCGCGTTCGCTTCGGCCTTGCCCGGCACCAGTTTGCGCGGCACTTCGCCGGTTTCCACCTGCAGCTTCTCCAGCAGGTCCGGTGAGATGGTCAGGCGGTCGCAGCCGGCGAGCGCTTCTATCTGCGCGGTGGAACGGAACGAGGCACCCATCACCACGGTGGAGGAGCCGCGACGCTTGAATTCGTCATAGACACCGCGCACGAACACCACGCCGGGATCGACGTCGATGCTGGCCGGTGTATCGCCGCGCGCCACGTGCCAGTCGAGGATGCGGCCGACGAAGGGAGAAATCAGGAACGCACCGGCCTCCGAACAGGCCAGGGCCTGGGTGCGGTTGAAGATCAGGGTCAGGTTGCAGTCGATGCCATCGCGCTGCAGCTGACGCGCGGCTTGCACGCCTTCCCAGGTAGCGGCAACCTTGATCAAAACGCGTTCGCGGCCGATGCCTCGTTGCGCGTACATGTCGATGAATTTATGCGCCTTGCGCACGGTGACTTCGGTGTCGTGGGCCTGGTCGGCATCCACTTCGGTCGAAACCCGGCCGGGAACCAATCCCGCCAGTGCGGAGCCGACCGCGATGGTCAGGCGGTCCGCTACTTCTTCTACCAGCGCCGTGGGGTCGCCGGACTGGGTGCTTGCCCAGGCCAGTTCCCTGTCGATGGCTTCGGCATACGCCGGCAGGTCCAGGGCCTTTCGCACCAGGGTCGGGTTGGTGGTGCAATCGACCGGGCGCAGGCGCTTGACCGCTTCGAAATCGCCGGTATCGGCGACCACCACCGACAGTTCGCGGAGTTGCTGGAGCTTCGAGGCGGGTGTGGAGTTGGGGTTCACCGGTATTCCTGTGCTGGGAGGGGAGTGGCCGGCGCAAGCATGCGTTGCGCCCGGCACGGATCAGCGGTTGAAGTCGCCGCTGGACTCGGGTTGATAGCGCACGTTGATCACGCGCAAGCGCAACTTGCGGCCATCGGGTGCCGCCCAGTCGATGCTCTGGCCCAGGGAAAGGCCCAGCAAGGCGCTGCCGACCGGCGCCAGGATCGACACATGCCCGGTTCCGACATTGGCTTCGTTCGGATAGACCAGGGTCAGGGTGTGCCGGTCGTGGGTTATTTCGTCTTCGCATTCGACGGTGGAATGCATGGTGACCACACCTGCCGGAATCTTGTCCGGAGGCACGACTTCGGCGCGAGCGAGTTCGTTGTTCAAAGCCATGGCGGCGGGATGACGGCGCAGCGCAGGTGAATCGAGAAGCTGTTCCAGGCGATTGAAATCGCGGCTGGAAACAACGATGGGTGGCGCGATCCCCGAGGGGGGGAGGCCACTGGCGGGCGCGGTTTGCATGATTTTGCTCCTTGAAACAGGCATCGGAAAGGTAAGTATGGGAAGGAAAATATCAGATGGAAAAATATCGGATAAGACAATATCGGATAAGCAAATATCAGATAAGAAAAAGGGGCGCCGCGTTGCCGCGCCGCCCATCGGTATCCAGATCGTGCGTCAACCGTAGCCGGGAAGCCGCGCCGGTTCAAGTCTTCCGGCGTGAGCCCTTGCCACTGCTGGCTTTGTCGGGCCCCGGTATGTCCCATACGGGGGAGAACAGTTCGCCTGGAAGCTCCGAAAAGACCCTGGAAAGCTCCAGCAGGAAGCCATTCATGGCCGAGCTCCTGCGCCACAGCATCGCGATCCGGCGGCTGGGATGCGAGTCGCTGAAGCCGAGCAGATGGATGTTGGGCGAGCGCGCCACCGGTGGCTTGATCGCCAGCGTCGGCAGCAGGGTGATGCCGACATTGGCCGCGACCATCTGTCGCAGGGTTTCCAGGCTGGTTGCACGGAACTCGGATTTCTCGTTTGCGCCTGACAGGCGACACACCTCCAAGGCCTGTTCGCGCAGACAATGCCCGTCTTCCAGCAGCAGCAGCTTCTGTTCGGAAAGATCGGCCAGGCTAAGCGAATCGCGTTCGGCCAGCGGATGGTTTTCCGGCACCGCCAACACGAAAGGTTCCTCGAACAGGAACTCACTATGCAACTGGTCTTCGTGCACCGGCAACGCCAGCAGCGCGGCGTCAAGCTTGCCTTCTTGCAGGCGCGACATCAGCACGTCGCTTTTCTCTTCGACCAGCAGCAACTCGAGGTTGGGAAAGCGCTCGCGGATGCGCGGGATCACGTGCGGCAGCAGGTATGGCCCCAGCGTAGGAAACATGCCCAGGCGTACCGTTCCGGCTTCCGGGTCCTGGCTGCGGCGAGCGCCCTCCTTCATCTGCTCCACTTCGGCCACGATGCGTCGCGCGCGCTCTGCAGCGTCGCGACCCGCAGGCGTCAGCATCACCTTGCGCGGCGCCCGTTCGACCAGCGATACGCCCAGCTCCCCTTCCAGCTTCATGATCTGCGTGGAAAGGGTGGGCTGGCTGACGAAGCAGGCTGCGGCAGCGCGGCCGAAATGCTTGTGTTCGGCCAGCGCCAGCAGGTATTTGAGGTCGCGCAGATTCATGGGTCCATGTTCCGGTTCCTTGTCCGGCCGGGAGAAACTGGCGCGAGGCGCCGGGTGAGGGAAGGAGAGTGAATTGCCGGTAGTTCCGTAAAACCTGAAAGTCCGTTCCCTCGCACCCCAAGGGTGCTTCCTTCGGGGCGTCCGCCCTTCGGGCACCTTCTGCTGGTGGGAGAAGCTTGAACTCAAGCTGCCTTCGCTTCTGCTTCCTCTGCCGGTGCGGACGTGCGAATCAAATGATCGAACGCGCTCAGCGCGGCCTTGGAGCCTTCGCCCATTGCGATCACGATCTGCTTGTACGGCACCGTGGTCACGTCGCCGGCGGCGAACACGCCGGGCAGCGAGGTCTGGCCGCGTTCGTCGACAATGATCTCGCCACGCGGCGAAAGCTCGATCGTGCCCTTCAGCCATTCGGTGTTGGGCAGCAGTCCGATCTGCACGAAGATTCCTTCCAGTGCGATCTCGTGTTTCTCGTTGTTGCCCCGGTCCTCATAGACCAGGCCGTTGACCTTTTGCCCATCGCCGGTAACTTCGGTGGTCATCGCCGAGGTGATGACCTTGACGTTTGCCA
>JBDTPP010000179.1:0-5505 GCA_039932615.1 Pseudoxanthomonas sp. | reverse complement strand
ACACCATCATCGTCGACGAGGCGCACGAGCGCAGCCTCAACATCGATTTCCTGCTCGGCTATCTCAAGCAACTGCTGCGCAAGCGTCGCGACCTGAAGGTCATCGTGACCTCGGCCACCATCGACACCGAGCGCTTCTCGCGTCACTTCGACAATGCACCGGTGATCGACGTGGAAGGGCGCACTTTTCCAGTCGAAGTGCGCTACCGGCCGTTGCAGGGCGACGCCGGCGATACCAATCCCGATGCCGATGCCGATCTCGAGACAGGCCGGAAGGGCGAACGCACCATCAACGACGCCATCGTCGCCACCATCGACGAGATCACCCGCCAGGATCCGCGCGGCGACGTGTTGATGTTCCTGCCGGGAGAACGCGAGATCCGCGATGCGCATCAGGCACTGGAACGGCGCAAGTACCGCGAGACCGAGGTCACGCCGCTGTATGCGCGGCTGTCGGCGCGTGACCAGGACAAGGTCTTCAGTCCCGGGCCGAAACGCCGCCTGGTGCTGGCCACCAACGTTGCCGAGACCTCGTTGACCGTGCCGCGGATCAAGTACGTGGTCGATCCCGGCTATGCGCGGGTCAAGCGCTACAGCTCGCGGCAGAAGCTTGATCGCCTGCATATAGAGCCGGTGTCGCAGGCCAGCGCGAACCAGCGCAAGGGACGCTGCGGGCGCATTTCCGACGGCATCTGTTATCGCCTGTATGCCGAGGCCGACTTCCAGTCGCGTCCTGAATTCACCGACCCCGAGATTCGTCGATCCAGCCTGTCCGGGGTGATCCTGCGGATGATGTCGCTGGGCCTGGGACGGATCGAGGATTTCCCGTTCCTTGAGCCACCGGATGAGCGCGCTGTCGCCGACGGCTGGCAGCAGCTTGGCGAGCTCGGCGCGGTCAGCACGCCTGACAAGGGCGGCGGCCGCACGCTTACTTCCATCGGCAAGCAGATGTCGCGCCTGCCGGTGGACGTGAAGCTGGCGCGGATGCTGGTGGCCGCGCACGACAATGGCTCGTTGCGCGAGATGACCGTTATCGCCTCGTTCCTGGGCATCCAGGACCCGCGCGAGCGCCCGCCCGAGTCGCGTGAGGCGGCGGACAACGCCCATGCGAAGTTCGCTGACCCCAAATCCGAGTTCATCGGCATCCTCAAGCTGTGGCAGGCCTATCGCCAGGCGCACGAGGAATTGACCCAGTCGAAACTGCGTGACTGGTGCGAACGCCACTTCCTCGGTTTCCTGCGCATGCGCGAATGGCGTGAATTGCACCGCCAGTTGTTGCTGCTGTGCGAGGAACTGGGCTGGGAAGAGCCAGGAACGGGTGCGGAGGAACGAGGAACGAGAGAAGGCAAGAGCGGGGAGGCAGATACTCATTCCTCGTTCCTGTCACCTCGTTCCTACGTCGCATTGCATCGTGCGCTGCTCGCCGGCCTGCCCACCCAGGTGGGGCACAAGACCGAGAAGGGCGACTTCCTGGGGCCGCGCCAGCGTCGTTACCACCTGTTCCCTGGCTCCACCCTGGCAAAGAAGCCGCCGGCCTGGGTGTTGAGCGCGACGTTGCTCGACACCGCACGCGTCTGGGGCATGACCAATGCCGCGATCGAGCCGGACTGGGTGATCGCCGAACTGCCGCACCTGCTGGCGCGCCGGCACTTCGACCCGCATTGGTCGCGGGCCCAGGGCCATGTGCTGGCCTCGGAACAGATCAGTCTGTTCGGTCTGGTGCTGGCGCCGAAGAAGCCGGTGCACTACGGTCGCATCGCGCCACAGGAATCGCATGAGATCTTCGTGCGACAGGGATTGGTAACCGGGGAAATCAACACCCGCGCCGGCTTTGTCGCCGATAACCTGAAGACCCTGGAACAGGCGCGCGAGGAGGAAGCCAAGCTGCGTCGCGCCGGCATCGTCGCCGACGAGGACTGGCAGGCGCGCTGGTACCTGGATCGCATTCCCTCCGACCTGCATTCCGCCGCGGGACTCGATGCCTGGTACAGGAAGCTGGCGCCGGAAGCGCGTCGCGCCCTGCATTGGTCGCTGATCGACCTGTTGCCGGGCGAGGGCAGCGAAGAGGACCGGTTCCCGAAATATTTCCCGCTCGGCGATGCGCGGTTGCCGTTGCACTACAGATTCGAACCGGGCGCGGCCGACGATGGCGTCACCCTGGAGGTGCCGATCCATTTGCTCAATGCACTGGATTCCGCGCGTTTGTCCTGGCTGGCGCCGGGCTTCATCGCCGACAAGGCTGCCGACCTGATCCGTGGCCTGCCCAAGGCAATGCGGCGCAACTACGTGCCGGCGCCGGATTTCGGCCGCGCCTTTGCCGAGGCGTTCGCGAAGCCAAGCGCCGACGACGTGCGTGGCGAACTGGCCCGGTTCCTTTCTCGCGCCACGGGTGCGGCGGTGGCTGCGCTGGATTTCGACGAGGCAGGCATCGATCCGCACTTGCGCATGAACCTGCGTCTGCGCGACGCCGAGGGCAAGGTGCTGGCCGAGTCACGCGATCTAGACGAACTACGCGTACGTTTCGGCGAACGCGCGGGGCACGACTTTGCCGCGCGCGCGGGCAGGGAGCTGACGGCCGCAGGCCTGCACGAATTCCCCGCCACCCCGGTCCCGTTGCAAGTGCACGGCGAAGCCGGCGTACCTGCCTATCCGGCGCTGGTGGATGAACGCGAGGCAGTTGCGCTGCGGGTATTCGCCGACCGCACCGAAGCCGACGCCAACCATCCGCAAGGCGTGCGCCGATTGCTGGAGATCGCATTGGCCGACAAAGCCAAGAGCGCGCGCAAGCAATTGCCGGTTTCGCCGAAGACCGGGTTGCTGTATGCGTCGATCGAATCGCAGGAGCGCCTGCGCGGCGATCTGGTCGAGGCGGCGCTGAACGCGCTACTGGCGGAAGGGCTGGGTGACATCCGCGACCGCGAAGCCTTCGAGCAGCGGCGCGAAAGCGCAGGCCGGCAATTGTTTGCTGAGGCGATGGAGCGACTGAAGCTGGCCGAATCGATCCTCAGTGCGGTCGCCGAGCTCAAGCCGCAACTGGAATCGACGTTGATGGGCTGGGCCGGCGGTAACCTGGACGACTTGCGCCAGCAACTCGCGGCACTTGTACACGCAGGGTTCCTGCGCGATACCCCCGCCGCCGCGCTGGCCCAGTTCCCGCGCTACCTGAAAGCAATGCGGCTGCGTGCCGAGCGGGCGTTGCGCGATCCCGTCCGCGACCAGGCCCGCCTGCTGGAATTGCGACCCTTCATCGATGCGCTGGATCAGCAATCCGGCAAACGGCAAAGCCCGGAATGGCAGGCATTGCGTTGGGACCTGGAGGAACTCCGGGTCTCGATGTTCGCGCAGGAACTGGGCGCGCGCGGCGGAATTTCGCCGAAGAAACTGGCGCAACGCCTGGCGGCACTGCGCTGAATCCCTCTTGCGTCACGGCGGCGCGTTGTTGCAGGAGCGGACAAGTCCCGCTCCTGCACCAGGCCGCGAGGACGTTATTTGATGCGCCGCACCTTGGCTGCAGTGTTGTAGCCATCGATGCGCATGAACCAGTTGTTGAACATGCCTGGCTTGATGGTCACCTTCGGGTCGGTCCTGCGCACGCCCTCCAGCGAGGCGGGTTCGATCTGTTCCCACACCTGGCCATTCTGCAGGGTGTACTTCCTGCCCTTGGCGAAGCCCTTGAACTCGCCCACGAGGATGCTGGCAATCGGCTCGGCTGAGCCGAAATCGAAGAAGCCACGATTCTGCTCCTTCACTTCCTTTCGCCCTTCCTCCTTCGCGGTCGCTACCGCCTTGGAGGTTTCCTGCACCACCTTGTGCTGCAACCAGGCGTTGAGCGCAGCCAGTTCCTGCGCGCTCAGCTTGTCCAGGCCGGCGGCCTTGAACTCGTCGGCGCTCATCTGCTGCTCGACATTGGCGGTGAGCGGGGTCGATGGCTGGGCCCACGCAAGCGGCGCCAGGGCGAGCATCAGCAGGGCGAACGGGATACGTAGTGATTTCATGGTTGGTCCTCCAGGCGCAAGGCCGCTAGTGTAGTCACATCTTCCTGAAATCAACGCCCTTGAACGCCTCATCCACAGATCCGCTGCAAACCTGGCTGCAGTCCCGTTCAGCCGACGCGCTGTCGCCGGCAATGCGCACGGCCATTGCCGATGCACTGGCCGCTGCGGACGCGACGGCCGGCATGCCGGATCCGTTGCCGGTCCTGATCGACACGCTGGAGGCGCTGACCCGGTTGTCGGCCGAGGCCGACGTGCTGTTGGCGGCCCTGTTGTTTGGTGTGCCCAGCCTGCAATCAGCACTCAAGCCGCAGCTTGGCCCACACGCCGGGGTCACGGGGCTGCTCGACGGCCAGAACGCGGCTGCGCAGGTCTGGGCCCTGCACGCGGAGCGCGAGATTGCCGGCAATAACGAAGGGCTGCGCCGGTTGCTGCTGGCCATCGTCAACGACCTGCGGGTGGTTCCGATCCTGCTGGCCCGGCAGCTGGCACGGATGCGTGTGGCGGGGAAACTGGCGGCCACGGAACGCCGCCTGCTCGCCCAGTTGACGCGCGACATCCATGCGCCGCTGGCCAACCGCCTGGGCATCTGGCAGCTGAAGTGGGAACTGGAGGACCTGGCCTTCCGCTACCTGGAACCGCAAACCTATCGCCAGGTCGCCCAGCAGCTGGACGAGAAGCGCACCGGCCGTGAGCGCTACATTGCGGCGGTCAAGGCCACGCTGCGCGATGCGCTGCGCGAACACGGCATCGCCGCCGAGATCAGCGGACGACCGAAGCACATCTACAGCATCTGGCGGAAGATGCAGAAGAAACAGGTGACGATGGAGGAACTCTACGACCTGCGCGCGGTGCGCGTGGCCGTGGACGACGTGGCCGCCTGCTACGCCGCGCTGGGCGTGGTCCATGCATTGTGGTTGCCGGTGCCGAGCGAGTTCGACGATTACATCGCCCGGCCCAAACCCAACGACTACCGTTCCCTGCACACCGCGGTGATCGGACCGGAAGGGCGCACCCTGGAAGTGCAGATCCGCACCCACGAAATGCATGCCCAGGCCGAGCTCGGCGTGGCTGCGCACTGGCGCTACAAGGAAGGCGGCAAGGGCGGCGACAAGGCCTTCGACCGCAAGATCGCGTGGATGCGGCAGTTGCTGGAACCAAGCGGCGAGAGCGGGCGCGAGGAAGGCGAGGGTCTGGCTGGCGAGCTCGACGCGCAACTCGCCGAAGAACGCATCTACACGCTTACACCCAAGGGCGAGGTCATCGACCTGCCGCGCGCCGGCACCGTGCTCGACTTCGCCTATCACGTGCACACCATGGTCGGGCACCGCACCCGCGGGGCCAAGGTCAACGGCCGCATCGTGCCGCTGAGCCACCAGTTGCGCAGCGGCGACCGGGTGGAAATCATGACCGCGAAAACCGGCGAACCCCGCCGCGACTGGTTGCTGGCCAGCAATGCCTTCCTGGCCAGCGGGCGGGCGCGCGACAAGGTCCGCGCCTGGTTCCACAAACTG
>JBDTPP010000178.1:0-5514 GCA_039932615.1 Pseudoxanthomonas sp. | reverse complement strand
CGGTTTTCATCAGCTTGATGTTGATGATGTCGGCCGCGCGCATGCGGATCAGTTCCACTACTTCCATCGGGCCAAACACGCTCTCGTCGGCCATGATCGGCGTATGCACGCGCTCGGTAACGTAGCGCATGCCTTCCAGGTCGTGGGCCTTGACCGGCTGCTCGACCAACTCAAGCCGCACGCCGGCATCCTCCAGCGTCTGCAGCGCGTACACCGCCTGCTTGGCCGTCCAACCCTGGTTGGCGTCCAGTCGCAACAGGGCCCGGTCCTCCACGGCGGCGTAGATGGCCTTGACCCGTTCTATGTCCACGCCGATGTCCTTGCCGACCTTGATCTTCAGCGACTCGAAGCCACGCTCCACCGCGGCCATGGAATCGGCCACCATCTTGTCGATGTAGTCGACGCTGATGGTGATGTCGGTAGTGATGACCGGATCGCCGCCTCCCAGCAGCTTGTACAACGGCGCGTTGTACAACTGGCCGAACAGGTCGTAGATGGCGATTTCCACCGCGGCCTTGGCGCTCGAGTTCTTCTCCATCGCGCCCTGGATCAGCTGGGTCAGGCGATTGAGGTTGGCTACGTCCTCGCCAATCAGGCGCGGCGAAATGTAGTGTCGGATCGCATCGACGATCGAGCCATGGGTGTCGCCGGTGATGACCGCAGTGGCAGGCGCTTCGCCATAGCCGATGTTGCCGCTGTCGGTATGCACCATGATCACGATGTCCTCCACCCGGTCCACCGTGCGCAGCGCGGTCTTGAAAGGGGTCTTCAGCGGGACTCGCAACATGCCGAAGGTGATGTGGGTGATTTTCATTGTTGTCCGGTCTTTGAGGTTGCGGTGTCAGGGGCGGATGCGGACGATGCTGGTGATGCGGTCCACGTAGGAATGCTCGGTGTCGAAGCGCAGCGGCAGCAGCGGGGTCACTGAGACGGCGTTGAGGTGCAGGGAGCGCAACTTTCCATCTGCATCGAGGAAGCTGCCGCCGTTGGTGTCGTGGATCACGTAGGGCGCGCCGTCGATGCGGCCGATCATCATCATCACGTGGCCGGGGATGTAGATCAGGTCACCCACCTGCAACTCATCCACGGCCGCCTTGCGCCGCGTTGAGCCTTCATCCCTGGCGAAGGTCACATGGTTCAGCGCGGGACTGCTGGCCTGGTCGCTGGTATTGCGCGGCAACTCCACGCCCATGCTGCGATAGACCTCGGAAACGAATCCGCTGCAGTCGCGGCCGTTGTAGGAATGGCCCCAGCCGTAGCGCTCGCCCAGGAACTTGAACGCCTGGCGAACAAGATTTGCGTGAGTGAGCGGCAGATAGCTGCCGGCGCTGTCCTGGTTCTTCTGCAGCAGCGCCGGGGCGAAATCCAGGGTTCCATCGGGGGCGCGAATCGGCAGTTCTACCGTCCACGAAGTGTAGGGGTGCTGCCCGTTCACCGGTGCGTCCGCTGGCGCATCGGCCAGCGGAACGCGCACGCCCATGTCCAGTTGCAGCTCGGACAGCTGTGGCTGCTCGCGCGTATAAACGGTGGACACTTTCGGCCCCAGCACGATCCGATAAGGCGCCTTGTCCGCGTAGGCAAGCACTTGCTCCCTGTTGCCTTCGGCAACGTCCTGCCGGCGTACCCATGCCTTGTACCTGGGGCTCACCACCCATAGCCACTGCCGGTCATGGCTCTGGTGCACGATTGCCACCGGCGTGCCGGGAAACAGCGCGCTTTCCTGGAAGCGATCAATATCGGTATCGCCACGGGTGCTGAACACGCGCAATTCGGTGGGAAAGGCGCGCAATGCGGTGCGATGCACCACCAGTCCGTAGCGCGTTTGCGTGCCGTCCACGATCGCCTGCAGGTCCAGCGCGGAGGCCAATGCTTCCAGTGTGGCGACCGGAACCGGATTGCCGTCCACATCGTAGAGGGGCTTTTTGGGCGGTGATGAAAGGTCCTTGATCCATTCCACTATCCGTGCCCTGGGCAATGCAGAGGGAAGCGTCGCCAGGTCGTTCATCGATGGGTCGTTGCGCAGCAGTTTTTCGTTCTGCGCGCCGATTGCGGCTTCGTCCAGCACCACCCGGTCGGGTTGGGCAGCATGGGCGACCCAGAAATCGGCGCTGAGTTGCGCCTCGCCGATCCCGATTACGCCATGCGATGGAACCTGGTCGGCAGGAGTCGCACGGAGGTCACGCGCCGCGGCGGGGGCAAGGCCCGCGCCGGCAACGAACAACGAGAGGACAAGCAGGATGGGAGGAGTGAAGCGCATGGTTCACCTCAGACAGAAGCAAGGGTCGAGAGAATGCTGGCCACCAGCAGGCCGAAGCCGGTGCCGAGGATGTAGCCCAACAGTGCCAACAGGACGCCAACCGGCACCAGGCTGCGGGAATAACTGGCGGCCAGGAGCGGCGTCGCCGCCACCCCGCCAATGTGCGCCAGCGATGCAATACCGCACAGGAACAGGTCGAAGTGGAACACGCGGGCGGCGGCAGTCAGGAGCAGCGCGTGCACCAGGATGACGGTGGCGCCGCACAGCAGGTACAGGGGTGCGGCGGCGATCCCTTCGAAATTGCTCTGCGAAGCCAGTATTGCCACCACCCCGAGCAGCAACGCCCCCGACAACGCGCCGGCGCCCGGCAGCCGGGCCAGGGGGGTGTGGGCGACGATCAGCCCGGCGCTGGTCGCCAGCAGGATCGTCCACGTGGTGGCGGTGACCATGCTCGACACCGGCAGGTGCGTTGCCAGCAGGGCCGAACCCGCCGATACCAATAGCGCCATGCCCAGCCACAGCAGGATGCTGTCCGCAGTCGCAGGGCCGGTGTCGCGCGTGGCTTCGACCACCAGGTCCGCGCTGGAGGTCGCACGCGTCCAGCGGTTGAACGCCGGCGCCAGTCGCGCGACTGAAAACAGCACCACCACCCACATCGAATAACACAACGCGTCAGTCAGCAACGACATCGCCAGGTGCGCATCGGACATGCCGATGGATTGCTTGACCGCGATCATGTTGGCGGTGCCGCCGACCCAGCTTCCACTCAGCGCCGCAAGCGGGTGCCAGGCATCGCCCGGCAGCCAATGGCGATAGATCAGGTAGGTGGCGAGGAAAGCAATGAACAAACTCACCGAAGTACAGAAGAACACCGCCAGCACCCGGGGACCCAGGGCGAAGATGGCGCGCAGGTCGCAATTGATCAACAGCAGGAACAACAGCGCGGGCACCAGGCGCGACAAGGCGATGGATTGCGCCGACTTGATCTCGGCATTGATTTCCCACAAGCCGGAAACCGCCAGCGCGGTGACCAGCAGATAGGTCAATACGATAGGTGGCAGCACCGAGAAGAAACGCCAGCGGAAGCGGCGCTCGAGGGCCGGAAAAATGCCGGCTGCCAGCAACATGATCGCCAGATAGGGCCAGACCGTGCGGATCATTTTTTCCCCTTGCCCGTGTGCTTTTCGATTCCCCGCTGGCCCATCCGGCCGAATTGGGAATACATGATTCTTATATCACAAGATTGAAGAATAAATTATTGACGATTGTTCGTGGGCATGTTAGACAGTCATTATCCGCTGGATGCTGTGGAGGCATCGCGAGTCGATATGCCGGGGAGCCCTATCAACGTATTCGTTCGGCTTGGCGGGAAGCAGGCCTTGGCGGGCTTGCTGCTGGCTGCGGCGTTCGCCTGTCCGGTGTCGGCCGACGCTGGCACGCAGGAGGTACAGGCGGTCGTCGGACTGGTCGACGCGGGTTCTTTTGCCGAAGCAGAGTCCTCCCTCGCCAAATCCCTTGAATCGGCCGACGTATCGGCCGACGAGAAGTCGGCGCTTCTGTTCCAGCGCGAGCGCATGCGCCGGATCCTGTTGGACTTCACGCTTGGTGAGGATCAGGCGAAGGCGCAGATCCGCAAGCAGATCCCCGACCTGGGCGACGAGGAATTTGCCCGCTGGGATGGGGCAGGATTGCTTGAATACCAGCTCATCGACGGGCGCAAGCTGTACTTCAACCGCGCACCCTCGAATCTTTTCCGGCTGAGCGCCGAAGCCAGGGCACGCCGACGGGACCAGACTCCACTGGTTGACGGGCCAATGGAAGCGGCCAATGCCCATCATCGGGAAGTAATCGACGCGGCTCCGAGTGATCGCGCCAAGGGCGCCGGGTCGAGGCATGTCCGTGTTGACCAGTCCTTGACCGTCGATGCGAATGCGGTACCGGCCGGGGAAACCGTGCGTGCGTGGATTCCATATCCGCGCGCGATTGCCGGGCAGCAGGAAGACATACGCTTCATCGAAAGCACGCCGGCAGCGCACCAGATCGCGCCCGAGTCGACATTGCAGCGCACGGTGTATCTGGAGAAACCGGCGATCGCAGGCCAGGCCACGAAGTTTTCGATCAGCTATGAGCTGACCGTCCATGGCCAGTACCACGCCATTGATGCGGACAAGGTTCTCGCGGCACCGCTCACCGCGGAGCTGGCGCCGTTCGTGGCCGAACGCCCGCCGCACGTCGTGTTCACGCCGGCAATCCGCGAGTTCTCACGCAAGGTGGTCGGCGACGAGAAAAATCCGTACCGGATCGCGCAGAAGCTCTTTGCCGCGGTCGACAAGATCCCGTGGGCCGGCGCGCGCGAGTATTCGACCATCACCAACATCAGCGACTATGCCCTGCATGCTGGCCACGCCGACTGCGGGCAGCAGACCCTGTTGCTGATCACCCTGCTGCGGCTCAACGGCATCCCGGCGCGCTGGCAGTCGGGCATGGTCTATTCCGATGGCGACTACGACAACCTGCACGATTGGGGTGGGTTGTACCTGCAACCCTACGGCTGGGTGCCGATGGATGTCACCACCGGCCGGCTAGACGATCCGGATCCGCAGGTCGCAGGTTTCTATCTCGGGGGGCTGGATGCATATCGCATCGCCTTCAACGACGATTTTTCGCAGGATTTGGTCCCCGCCAAGCGGCATTTCCGCTCGGAGACGGTGGACCTGCAACGGGGGGAAGCGGAATGGAGCGGTGGCAATCTCTATTTCGATCAATGGGATTACCAGTTCGAAGGAAAAGTGCTGCCGCCCAAGAGCAGCGCCGAATAGCCAGGCGGGACCAACCAACCAACTCAGCAGGAGAGATCGGGGATGAGCAGCAAAATTATGCGTAGGGCCGCGCTGTGTATTGCGTTGGGGACATGTCTGGCATCCATGGCGCCTTTGGCGATGGCGCAAAGCGTGACCGGCGCCGTGGCTGGCCGGGCCAACGCCGGCGAACAGATCACGGTCACCAATCCCGCCACGGGACTGAGCCGCACAGTGACGGTTGGCAAGGATGGCACCTATCGCGTCGCACAATTGCCGCCAGGCGACTACACCCTGGTTGCGGGCAGCGGCGAGCCGCTTTCCATCAGCGTGTCGCTGGGCGGCACCACCACCGTGAACCTGGCCGGCGCAGGCGCAGTAAACCTGGACGTAGTGCAGGTGATCGGTTCGCGCATCGTCAACCGTGTCGACGTGCGTTCCACGGAAACGGCAACCAAC
>JBDTPP010000177.1:0-5546 GCA_039932615.1 Pseudoxanthomonas sp. | reverse complement strand
CATGCATCAGGCCGGCATCGATCAGTTCGCGGAACACGAACTGGGTGCCGCCGGCCGCGGCAAAGCGGTTCACGTCGGCGTCGCCATTGGGGTAAACGCGCGCCAGCAGCGGCACGGTCTGCGAGAGCAGGTCCATGTCGTCCCAGGTCAGCATGATGCCGGCGGCACGGGCCACCGCGATCCAGTGGATCGTATGGTTGGTGGAGCCGCCGGTGGCCATCAGCGCGACCATCGCGTTGACGATGGCACGTTCGTCGACCAGGTGGCCGATCGGGCGATAGTCGTTGCCAAGCGCAGTGATGCGCAGGACCCGCTCGGTGGCAGCGCGGGTCAGCGCGTCGCGCAGGGGCGTGCCTGGGTTGACGAAGGATGTACCCGGCAGTTGCAGGCCCATTGCTTCCAGAAGTACCTGGTTGGAGTTGGCGGTGCCGTAGAAAGTGCAGGTGCCGGCGGCATGGTAGGAAGCGGCTTCCACTTCCAGAAGTTCCTCGCGCGTCGCTTCACCGGCGGCATAGCGCTCGCGCACTTCGGCTTTCTGCTTGTTGGGAATGCCGGGCGTCATCGGCCCGGCCGGTGCGAACATCGCCGGCAGATGCCCGAAGGCGAGGGCGCCTATCAACATTCCCGGCACGATCTTGTCGCAGACGCCCAGGTACAGCGCAGCATCAAACATGTCATGGCTGAGCGAGATGGCGGTGGCCTGGGCAATGATGTCGCGGGAGAACAGCGACAGTTCCATGCCCGGGCGCCCCTGGGTGACGCCGTCGCACATCGCCGGCACGCCGCCGGCGACCTGCGCGGTGGCCCCGAGGTCGCGTGCGACCTGACGGATGATTTCCGCGTAGTGTTCGAACGGCTGGTGTGCCGAGAGCATGTCGTTGTAGGCGTTGATGATGCCCAGGTTGGGACTGATGTCGGCGCGCAAGCGGCCCTTGTCGGTGGGGCCAGACGCAGCAAACGCGTGGGCCAGGTTGCCGCAACTCAGGCGGGTCCGGTTTGGACTGTCCCGACCCGAGATTTCAATCCCTTGCAGATACGCAAGACGCGAATCGGCGCTGCGCTGGCGGATGCGTTCGGTGACTTCGTGAAGACGGGGGTGCAGGGTCATGATGGCGGCTGGCTCTCCGTGAAAGGGCTGGAAGCGATCAACACAGGCGATTGGCGGGGCCGGCCGCTGCACGGCAGACTTCTGTTGCGAGAGACCAGCGCAATACCAATTATCGAAACCATTCCGCCCAGGATTGGCATTTTTACTATCTTAGCTTTTCTGGGCACCTAAATCTGCTGATATTAGATACCAGTAAGATACCAATCATACGCAGTGTCGATTGCCGACAATCCGCAATCAGTTCGATTTGAAGCTTCCCGCGGCAAATGCTGCTGCGCCCAGCAATCCCGGTTGTGGATGGACCACGGCCAATGTCGGCACGCGGGCCATCGCTGGCGAAAAGCGCCCCTTGTGTTCAAAGCGCTGACGAAAGCCGGAATGCTGCAAGGACGACAGCAGTTTGGGGGCCAGGCCGCCGGTAAGGAACACGCCATCCCAGGCGCCGGCGCTGAGCACAAGGTCGCCGGCAATGGCGCCGAACACCGCGCAGAAGATATCCAGCGTGCGCATGCAGCGCGGGTCGCCGGCAGCTGCGCGTGCGGTCACGTCCGCGGGTTGCATCGGACCGGGATCTTCGCCGGCGATCTCGCTCAGCGCGCGATGCAGGTTCACCAGGCCAGGCCCACAGATCAGCCGCTCGTTGGAAACCCGGCCGAATTGGGCGGAGAGTTTTTCCAGGATTTCGATTTCCTCCGGGGTGCCCGGCGGAAAACTGACATGGCCGCCTTCGGTTTCCAGCGGGTAATTGTGGCCATCGCGGACCAGCAATCCACCCACGCCCAGGCCGGTGCCCGGACCGATCACTGCATAGGTCCTGTTTTGGGAAACAGGGGCGGGCGACCAGTGGGCGCCACCGATCTCGACCACATCGGACGTGGTCAGCAGCGACACCGCCATCGCCTGCGCGGCGAAGTCGTTGACCAGTTCTATTTTGTCGAAACCCAGCGCACTGCGTGTGCGCGACAGGGAGATGACCCAGGGGTGGTTGGTGATGCGCGCCTCGTCGCCATCCACGCGACCGGCGACAGCGAACACGCCGTTCTGGGGCCCGGCGTTCTGCGCAGTTGCGCCGGTCTGGTCCAGGTAGTGCCGGGCGGCGTCGGCAAGCGAGGGGAAATCCGCCACCGGGTATTCGCCAACGCTGTCGGCTATAAACGGGGTTTCCAGAGACGTATCAGCCAATGCAAAACGCGCATTGGTCCCCCCTATGTCGGCGAGCAACACGCGTGAGGGTGCTGGGGAAGTGGAGTCGGTCATGCGGAGTACTTTAATGGATGGTTGCAGGGAGTAGTCCGCGGCGTCCCACTCAGTCGTCTTCGTTGGCCAGCGCCGCGCCGTTGCTGGCAACAACGCTCGCATAGTAGCGGGCGCTATCCTTCGGCGTGCGGGTCTGGGTGTCGAAATCCACATGGACGATGCCAAATCGCTTGGAGTAACCCAGCGACCACTCCAGGTTGTCCAGCAGCGACCAGACGAAATAGCCGCCGATATCACAGCCGGCTTCGATCGCCGCATGCACCGCCCGCAGGTGCTGGCGCAGGTAGCTCAGGCGCAGCGGATCGCGCACGCGGCCACGCTCGGCCTTGGGTGGATCGAAGAAGGCGGCGCCGTTCTCGGTAATGAAGACTTTCGGATTTCCGTAGCGTTCCTTGACCCATAGCAGGGTGTCGGTCAAGCCCTGCGGATAGACCTCCCAGCCGGTTTCCGTATACGTATGCTGTTTTTGCCGGACCGGCGCGACCTTCAGCGGCCAGTTCGTTTCCTCGTGCCTGGACACGTTGCGGGTGTAGTAATTGACGCCGATGAAATCAAGTGGTTGCTTGATCAGGTCCATGTCTTCCTGTGGCCATTCCGGCCACGCTTCGCCGAAGATCTCGCGCAGTTCCTCCGGATACGTGCCGAAGAACGCCGGGTCCAGGTACTGGCGATTCATGTAGGCCTCGGCGCGACGCGTCGCCGCCAGGTCTTCGGGGCTGTCGCTGGCCGGATACTTCGGCTCGATGTTCACTACCAGGCCGATCTCATGCTTGCCGATTTCGCGATAGACCTTGACTGCCGCGCCATGCGCGCGCATCAGGTTGTGCGAGGCGATCGGCGCCTCGAAAGGATTGCGGTGGCCCGGTGCCAGCACGCCATGCAGGTAACCACCGTCGGTGACCACCCATGGTTCGTTGAGCGTGGCCCAGCGTTTGATGCGACCGTCCAGACGCTCGAACATCAAGCGCCCGTAGTCGGCGAACCAGCCAGCGATGTCGCGGTTCAACCAGCCGCCCTGGTCGTCAAGCGCCGCGGGCAGGTCCCAATGGAACAGGGTGGCGACTGGCTCGATGCCGTTTTCCAGCAGCGTGTCGACCAGGCGTTCGTAAAAGTCCACGCCTTTCTGGTTGACCCGGCCCTTGCCCTCCGGCAGCACGCGGCTCCAGGAAATGCTGAAGCGGTAGGCCTGCAGGCCCAGGTCTTTCATGATCGCGATGTCCTCGCGCCAGCGGTTGTAATGGTCGCAGGCCACATCGCCATGGTCGTCGTTGAGCATGCGGCCGGGCGTGTGGGCGAAACGCTGCCAGATGCTGGGACCGGCGCCGTCAGCAAGTGGGGAACCTTCGATCTGGTAGGCCGCGGTGGCGCTGCCCCAGACGAAACCTTCCGGGAACTGGTAAATATTCGACATGGCCCCTCCGGCGGTGTCGTGGATGGTGTCTGGCATTGAAGTTGTGTCGTGAAAACGGTTACATGGCAGAATAACATGGACCCCGGAGCCGGAAGCGGAGGACCCTGTGCTCTCTCCGGTTACACGCCTCTGGTTCCCGAGTTGCCCGTTCCCCGATCCACCGCCCCTCTCAAACCCCGGAAGCCCATGGCCAGCGTCCAACTTGATCGCGTACGCAAGGTTTACGACAACGGACAGGTCGCCGTGCAAGGTGCCAGTTTCGAAGTCGCCGATGGCGAGTTGATGGTCCTGGTAGGGCCCTCGGGCTGCGGCAAGTCCACGTTGTTGCGGATGATCGCCGGGCTGGAGGACATTACCGCCGGCACCGTGTCCATCGGCGACCGCGTGGTCAACGACGTGGCGCCGAAAGACCGCGATATCGCCATGGTCTTCCAGAGCTACGCGCTGTACCCGCACATGACCGTGGCCGAGAACCTGGCCTTTGGCCTGAAGTTGCGCAAGCACGACAGGGCGACCATAGAAAAACGGGTCAATGCCGCGGCCGAAACCCTGGGGCTCAGCCCGATGATGGACAAGCTGCCGCGCGAGATGTCGGGCGGCCAGCGCCAGCGCGTTGCCCTGGGCCGGGCGCTGGTGCGCGAACCGTCGGTGTTCCTGCTCGATGAGCCGCTGTCCAACCTGGACGCCCAACTGCGCCATTCGGTGCGCACCGAGATCGCGCGCCTGCACCGGCAACTGGGCACAACCATGATCTACGTCACCCACGATCAGGTCGAAGCCATGACCCTTGGCCAGCGCATCGTGGTGCTGAAGGACGGCGAGATCCAGCAGATCGACACACCGATGGCGCTTTATGAAAAACCCGCGAACCTGTTCGTGGCCGGTTTCCTCGGCAGTCCTGCCATGAACGTGCTGCAAGGCCGGCTTGTGCAGGCAGAGGGCCTGGCGCTGGCGCTGGGCGAAGGACTTCGAGTGCCTCTAGGCGATGCGCGCATCGATCCAGCCTGGCTGGCCCGGGAAATCAGTGTCGGGATCCGCCCGGAAAGCCTGCATCCGGGTAGCGCCGGACCCGGAAGTTTCCAGGCCGTGGTCGAAGTGGTCGAACCGGTCGGCAACGAGGTGTTCTTGAGCCTGCGCTATGGGACGCACCCGCTGGTGGCGCGGGTTGCGCCTTCGGCGATGCCTGCGATCGGGGACCACCTGGCAATGACCCTGGCTAGTGACCGCCTGCATTTCTTCGATCCGCAGAGCGGTTTGCGGTTGGAGTAGGGGCTATCGGGGCGCCACCTCTCCTCTCGCAGGTCGACGTGCCTGCGCGTCGGGGGACAAGGCACGCGGAGCTGGGGCGCTTCTGTTCGCGTCTTTCATCCCGAATCCCGACCGCGACAAGCTGGCGTCAGGATCAAAAGCCCAGCCCTTATATGGCCTTGGGTCACCCTCCCCCATAAAGGCAGAGGGAAGGGCCTCTGCCGGTCAGTTATACTCGCCCGTGAAACCGCTGCTTCTGTCGCGGCACCGCCATTCAATTCAACGGGTTGGCGGAACTTCTTAATACATATCCATAATTCAAGCGCGGTGTCGCGGGCCTTGGTCCCGACACTGCCGGAAACCACTGCCGCATGCGCCTTTCCACCATCAAGCTGTCCGGTTTCAAATCCTTCGTCGATCCGACCACCCTGCACCTGCCGACCAACATGACCGGCGTGGTCGGGCCCAACGGCTGCGGCAAGTCCAACATCATCGACGCGGTGCGCTGGGTGATGGGCGAAA
>JBDTPP010000176.1:0-5608 GCA_039932615.1 Pseudoxanthomonas sp. | reverse complement strand
GTGACCCTGCATGGCGTGTTCATGGAAATCTATTCCATCGGCGTGCTGATCACCGGCGAAGCCGGATCAGGCAAAAGCGAGCTGGCGCTGGAGTTGTTGAGCCGCGGCCACCGCCTGGTCGCCGACGATGCACCCGAGTTCACCCAGATTGCCCCGGACGTGCTGGATGGCACCTGTCCGGAATTGCTGCAGGACCTGCTGGAGGTGCGCGGCCTGGGCGTGCTGAACGTGCGCGACATGTTTGGCGACACAGCGGTGAAAAAGAACAAATACCTGCGCCTGATCGTGCACCTGACCCGGCCAATGACCGAGCCCAACCCGCATGGTTATGAGCGCCTGACAGGCGACAGCGGCAGCCGCCACGTACTGGACCTGGACGTGCCGCTGATCACCTTGCCGGTGATGCCCGGCCGCAACCTGGCGGTATTGACCGAAGCAGCCACACGCCTGCACATATTGCGCACCAAGGGCATCGACCCGGCGGCGATGTTCATCGCCCGCCACAGCAACCTGCTGGAACGCAGCTCACCATGACCGGCGAGAAGATTGGCGGCGAATTGCCCAGCCACGGCGACGAAGGCTCCGCAGCGGCCAAGCCCTCCAGCCCGCTGCCGACCGTGGTCATCGTCAGCGGCCTGTCAGGGTCGGGCAAGTCGGTGGCACTGAAGACTTTCGAGGACCTGGACTACTACTGCGTCGACAACCTGCCTGTGGAACTGCTGCCTTCCTTCGTGCGCAGCCTGATGCGCGATGACGTGTTGCCGCAGAAAGTCGCGGTAGGCATCGACGTGCGCAACCGGCATAGCGACCTGTCCAAGCTGGCGCAATGGCGCGCCGCGGTCACCGAACTGGGGATCGGCGCCACCTTGCTGTTCTTCGACGCCAGCGACGAGGTGCTGCTGCGACGCTATTCGGACACGCGCCGCAGGCATCCGCTGGCCCACACCGGCCTGTCCCTGCCCGAATCGATTGCCCGCGAACGCGAAATCACTGCGCCTTTGCGCAGCGAAGCCGACGTGGTCATCGATACCAGCGCGCTCAACGTGCACCAGTTGCGGCGCCGGATCATCGCCGAACTCGCCTTCAACAACAGCATGACCCTGTCGCTGCTGTTTGAATCGTTCGCCTACAAGCGGGGGGTTCCGGGCGACGCGGATTTCGTGTTCGATGCGCGGGTCTTGCCCAACCCGCACTGGAATCCAGAGTTAAGACCGCTGTCGGGCCGCGATGCCGAGGTACGCGACTATCTCGACACCCAGCCGGAAGTCCGCGAATACGTGGGCCAGGTCAGCAGCTTCCTCGATACCTGGCTGCCGCGCCTGCGCGGGGAAACCCGCAGTTACGTCACCATCGCCTTCGGCTGCACCGGCGGCAAGCATCGCTCGGTGTACCTGGCCGAACGCCTGGCCGACCATGCCCGAGGCCAGGGCTGGGAAGAGGTCGCTACATTTCATCGCGAGCTGGATTGATTCCGGAGGCAACTCGCGCCTGCGGCGCTGGAGAGGGAGAAGTCGGCCGCTGCGACGCCTGTGAACGGGTGGCGCGTGAGCCCCGGAAATCTTAACCATGAGCCTGGAAGTCGTCGCCCTGCCCCTTCGCAGACCGCGCGGCGGTCGAACTTGCAGCCGCGCCGCGGCGACTTCGCCCTTCACCTTCACTGACGACTTCCAGCCGATCACTTCGGTCTGTTAACGTTCCCGCATGGCCTGTGGCATCCTCCTCGTTACTCACCCCGGAATCGGCGCCTCGATCCTGGCGGTCGCCACCGCCCTGATGCGGCAATCGCCGTTGCGGGCGGAGGCATTCGAAGTCCCCCTGGATGCCGATCTCGAAACCCTGCTGCCCAAGGCTTCCTCGGCGCTGCGACGGGTGGACAGTGGCGAAGGCGTGCTGGTGCTGACCGATCTTTACGGCGCCAGCCCCAGCAACCTGGCCGGGCAACTCGCCCGGCTGGGTACGCCGGTCCGGCGCGTTTCCGCGTTGAGCCTGCCTATGCTGCTGCGGGTGATGAACTACCCGGAACAGGGATTGGACCAACTGCCGGCAACAGCCGCTGCCGGCACACGCAATGGAGCAATAGTCGACGATGCTTGAGCGCGAACTCACCGTTTCCAACCGCCTGGGCCTGCACGCCCGCGCCACCGCCAAACTGGTGCAGGTGCTGTCGGCCTATCGTTGCAACGCGACGCTGTCGGCGAAGGGCCGCGAGGTCAACGCCAAAAGCATCATGGGCGTGATGCTGCTCGCCGCAGGCCAGGGCACCCCGGTCACGGTGCGCGTGGATGGCGAAGGCGAAGGCGAGGCGCTGGAAGCCGTGGTTGCCTTGTTCGAGCGACGATTCGACGAGGAAACCTGACCGGTGCCCGCGCACCTTCCCGGCCACGGCGCATCGCGCGGCAGCGCGCTTGGCCGTGCCAGGGTGCGCATGCCGCACGCGCTGGAGGTGGTTGAGCAACGCATTCCCGCCGCGGCCGTGGAGAAGGAACTGCGACGCCTGCACGATGCGGTCGATTCCACCCGCGCCGAGATGCAAATCCTGCGCGAGCGCCTGCACGGCGCATTGGCCAAGGAAGTCGGCGAATTCCTCGACCTGCATGCCTTGCTGCTGGACGACCCGGAGTTGCTCCACGGCCTGGACGAACTGATCCGCGCCGGGCGCTACAGCGCCGACTACGCCTTGCGCCTGCAGCGCGATCGCCTGGCCGCGGTATTCGACGGCATGGACGATGCCTATTTGAAAAGCCGCATGGATGACCTGGACCATGTGATCGGCCGCATCCACGCCCATCTGCAAAAGAGAACCCATGGCCCCAAGGGGGTTGCGGGCGACATCCTGGTCAGCGACAACGTGGCCCCGTCGGAACTTGCGCAGTTGCAGGTCCAGGGCGTGGTCGCGGTAGTGACTTCCGGCGGCAGCACGCTCTCGCATAGCGCCATCCTGGCCCGCAGCCTGCACATGCCGCTGGTGGTGGGTGCAAGCAAGGCCCTGCAGAAGATCAACGACGGCGATGTACTCATCGTCGACGGCGCCAGCGGCTTGATCGTGATCGAACCCGGGCCGGAAGACCTGCGCGCCTATCGCCAGCGGCTGCGCGACCTGGCCAAGGAGCAGAAAGAGCTTGGACGTTTGCGCTCCAAGCCCACGCGGACCAGGGATGGTGTCGACATCGCCTTGCTGGCCAACGCCGAATCCGGCGAGGACGTTGCCAATGCCCATGCCCTCGGCGCGGCCGGGCTGGGCCTGTACCGCACCGAATTCCTGTTCCTGCAACGCAACGAATTGCCCGACGAAGAAGAACAGTTCCTGTCCTACCGCGATGCCGTGCTGGGCATGAGCGGCCGGCCGGTGACCATCCGCACCCTGGACCTGGGAGCCGACAAGGCCGACCGGACCGGGCTGGTGCTCGACAACGAGGACAACCCGGCGCTGGGCCTGCGCGGCGTGCGCCTGTCGCTGGCCAACGGCGACCTGTTCGATACCCAGTTGCGTGCCATCGTCCGGGCTTCAGGCTACGGCCCGGTGCGCGTGCTGGTGCCGATGGTCAGCAGCCGTGAGGAATTCATGGCGGTGCGTCGGCGTCTGAAGCGGGTCGCCGGCAATCTGCGCAAGCAGGGCGCGGAAGTGGCTGACGATATCCCGTTGGGCGCGATGATCGAAGTGCCTAGCGCGGCGATCGCGCTGCATGCCTTCGTCGATGTGGTGGACTTCCTCTCGGTCGGCACCAACGACCTGGTGCAATACCTGCTGGCGGCGGACCGGAACAACGATACCCTCGGTGATCTCTATTCGCCCTTGCATCCCGGCGTCATCCGCTTGCTCAAGCACATCATCAACGTCGCCAACGAATACAAGACGCCAGTCGCGGTCTGCGGTGAAATCGCCGGCGATGCCGCACTGACGCCGCTGCTGCTGGCCCTCGGCCTGACCGAATTCAGCCTGCACCCGGCTACCCTGCTGGAAGTACGCAAGGCCATCCGTGGCAGCGACCTGTCCGCACTGACTGCCCGCGTAGGCAAACTACTCCAGGCACGCGACCGCGCCGGTATCGAAAACTGGCTGAGGCTGGCCTCGCACCTGTAGCAGCGGGCCTTGCCCGCGATGCTCTTCGCGATTGGCTGGAATGAGCAGGCCTCGCGGGCGAAACGGCCGTGCACGCCATCGCCAGACGCAACGGTTTCACGTACCACTGCCAGCAACGATAATGCGGCCATGAATGCACCCGCACCGGGCACCAGCCTGCTCACCATGATCGCCCCGCGCGTGCTCGCGCAGGCCGACCGACTGCGCGATGGGTTCCTCGGTGCGCAGCCTTTCGCGCATTGCGTGATCGAGAATTTCTTCACCGATGCCTTTGCCCGCAACCTGCTTGAGGCATTCCCTGCCTTCGAGCGCGGCAACTCGCTCAATGAGGACGGAATGCCTGCGGGGAAATCGGTCGTCGAGAGGATGCATTCACTGGGCGAAGCTTATGCGCGCCTGGACCGATGCGTGCAATCGACCGCGTTCCTGGAGCTGGTCGGCCGCATCACCGGCATCTCCGACCTGCTCTACGACCCGTGGTATTTCGGCGGCGGCACGCACGAGAACCGCGATGGGCAGAGCCTGGATAACCACATCGATTTCAACTACCACCCCGGCACGGGCTGGCATCGACGCCTGAACCTGATCGTGTACCTGAACCCCGAGTGGGAGGAAAGCTGGGGCGGCGCGCTGGAACTGCATCGCGACCCCTACAACCCCGAGGCGGACGAGGTCGTCAGGGTCATGCCGCTGTTCAACCGCTGCGTCATCTTCGAAACCACCGAACACAGCTGGCATGGTTTCCCGAAAATCCAGTTGCCGGTGGACCGGCCCGGACTCAGCCGCAAATCGATTGCGCTGTACTTCTATACCCGGGATCGTCCCGAACAGCAGACCGCGCAGGCGCATTCGACGATCTACGTCGACCGCACCTTGCCCGCGCATTTCAAGCCAGGCCGCGTATTGAGCGAACGCGATTGCGTCGAACTGCATGACATGGTGGATCGCAGCAGCGCCCACAACCGTCGTCTATACGTCGAAATCTCCCGACTGCAGACCGAGCTGGGGCAAACCCTGCTGAGTCGGATCATCCAGGGCGTGCGGCGCCTGATTGCCCGCGGCAAGCTGCGCTAGAACGCTGCTCTGCATCAGGTCGGGGTGTGCATATGTGCAGCGCGGGGGGATAATGCTGCAATGAACGCCTGACCTGCCGCCTCCCACACGGGAGCGGCCCCACCGCTACCGGGAGTCGCGCATGGCAGAAGCCGTCCGCCACGACAAGACCGCGCGCCAGCTGCGCCTGCTGTCCGATGCACTGGATAGCGGCCGGCTGGGACCTGTGCGGCGCCTGATCAATACCCTGGCGCCCGCGGAAATCGGCAACTTGCTGGAATCGCTGCCGCCCGGCAAGCGCGTGGTCGTGTGGGGCCTGGTCGATGCCGAGGATGACGGTGAGGTGCTGGTCCACGTCGGCGACGAAGTGCGCGAAAGCCTGCTTGCCGCCATGGACGCGGACGAGATCATCGCCGCGGTCGAAGACCTCGACATCGACGACCTGGCCGACCTGGTCGAGGACCTGCCCGACAC
>JBDTPP010000175.1:0-5630 GCA_039932615.1 Pseudoxanthomonas sp. | reverse complement strand
AACGACAGGCCGATGGTGCCGGCGACCAGGCGCGAATAGGTGTCGCGCGCGTCGATCGCGATCCACAGGCAGCGGCCGATCACGAACAGGTACAAGGCCAGGACCAGGGCGACCCCTATCCAGCCGAATTCCTCGGACAACACCGCGAAAATGAAATCGGTGGTGTGCTCGGGCAGGAAGTTGAGGTGCGATTGGGTTCCTTCGCCCCAGCCCTTGCCGGTCATGCCGCCACCGCCGATGGCGATCTTCGACTGGATGATGTTCCAACCGGTGCCAAGCGGGTCGTTCTCGGGGTTGAGGAAGGTCAGGATGCGGTCTTTCTGGTACTGGCGCAGGAACCAGAACCAGGCCACCGGCGCCGCCGCGGACACCCCTCCCACGGCCACGCCCACCCACCACCAGGGCAGGCCCGCCAGCAACAGCGCGAACACGCCGCTGGCCGCGACCAGCATGGCGGTGCCGAAATCCGGCTGCAGCAGGATCATTCCGGTCGGAACGCCGATCAAGGCGCCCGCCACCAGCACGGTGCGAAGCCGCGGTGGCAGCGGTTCGCGATGCAGGTACCAGGCCATCATCATCGGCAGGCTGAGCTTCATCAGTTCCGAAGGCTGGAAATAGAACAGCTTCAGGTCGATCCAGTGGTTGCCATGCTTGCCGCTGCCGATGAACAGCACCAGCAACAACGGCAGCAACGAGGCCAGGTAAGCGCCCGGCGTCCACGCACGCAATCGCGTGGGTGTAACTCGCGACAGGCCCCACATTGCCGCCAGGCCCACGGCGAAACGCGCACCCTGCGCCAGCATCAGATGCATGCCCTGGCTATCGCCACCGGCGCTGTACAACACCGCCAGGCCGATGCCCATCAGCGCGGATAACGCCAGCAGCAAGGGCCAGTCCAGGGTGCGCAGGAAGTAGCGCAGCAGGTCCAGCAACCAGTGCAGGATTTCGCTCATGGCCGCATTGCCGGTGTGGCGGCGGGGGCTATAGGTTGCTTCGCCGGCGGGTTCGACGGTGACGGTTGCGGCACGCCCACCTGCACCGCCTGGGTGCCGTCCGGGTCATTCGCATCGAGCCGGGTGCCGTCCGGCATCTTGCCCAGCAGGTAGGCATCGAACACCTTGCGCGCGATCGGCGCCGCGGTGGATGCGCCATAACCGCCGCCTTCGACCATCACTGCTATGGCGATGGTCGGGTTCTCAGCCGGTGCGTAACCGATGTACAGCGCGCGGTGGCGTTTCCACAGTGGCAATGATTTCGGGTTGACCGAAACGGTGCTGCGGTTGACCACCTGCGCGGTGCCGGTCTTGCCCGCCGAACTGTAAGTCGAGCCACGGAACACGCTGGCCGCGGTGCCCATGGAGACGGTCATTTCCATGCCTTCCTGGACCACGCGCACGTGGTCGGCGCGGTCGCTGATGCGCAGCGGCGCCGGCTGCGGCAACGACTGCCACGGGGCGCCGAAGCCGGCGCGCTGTTCGGTCGCCAGGTGCGGGCGCCGCATCACCCCGCCGTCGGCGAGCGCCGCCACGCCTCGCCCCAGCTGCAGGGGAGTCGCTTTCCACAGGCCTTGGCCGATGGCCGAGTTGACCAGGTCGCCGGGGTACCAGCGTTCCTTGGCGTATTTCCGCTTGCTTTCCGGAGACGGCACGATGCCTTCGATTTCTCCCATAAGGTCGATGCCGGTTTTCTGGCCGAACCCATACTTGGCCATGTATTCGTCGTAACGCTGCACGCCCATGTCCAGCGCCAACCGGTAGTAGTAGGTGTTGACCGAGTCGTAGATCGACTTGCGCGCGTCGGTCCAGCCATGGCCGCCGCGATGCGAGTCGCCCCAGCCACGCCCGCTCATCCCGGGCAGGCGGAACATGCCGGTCGAAAGAATCCGGTCCTCGGGCTTGCGCAGGCCACTGTCCAGGCCGGCAAGCGCAGTCAGCGGCTTGACCGTCGAGCCCGGGGCCACGCCGCCCAGGACCAGCCGGTTGAACTGCGGACGCGACGGATTGCTGTTGAGCGCATTGAAGTCGGCATGCGAGATGCCGTTGACGAACAGGTTGGGATCGAAGCTGGGCAGGCTGACCATGGCCAGTACTTCGCCGGTGCGAGGATCCAGCGCCACCGCCGAGCCTTCCAGCTCACCAAAGGCTTCGACCATTGCCCGTTGCAGGTCGGCGTCCACGCCCAGGCGCAGGTCGGTACCCGCCTGTGCCGGGACCCGGCCGACGGTACGCAGGGCGCGGCCCTCGACATTGGTCTCGACCTGTTCGTAGCCGATCTTGCCGCGCAGCAGTTCTTCGTAATAGCGCTCCAACCCGGTCTTGCCGATATGGGTCAGCGCCGCATTGCCTTCGCCCAGCGTTTCCAGATCCTTTTCATCGATCCGCGAGACGTAGCCGATGATGTGCCCGAACAGATCGCCATAGGGATAACGCCGGGTCAGGTAAGGCTCCAGTTCCACTCCCGGGAAACGCCAGCGGTCCACGGCGAAACGCGCCATCTCGTCGTCGCTGACCCGAAGTTTCAGGGTCACCGGGCGGAATCCGCGGGTCGCCTTGCGGGCGGCGTTGAAGCGTTCGATGTCTTCCGGCGCCAGGGTGAAGATCTTGCCCAGTTCGACCACCAGCGTGTCGATGTCGCCTGCCTTCTCCGCCATCACGTCCAGGCGGAATGCGGGCACGTTCTCGGCCAGTAATCTCCCTTTGCGGTCGAAGATGCTGCCGCGTCCCGGCACCACCGGCTTGGGCTTGATCCGGTTGGCTTCGGACAGGGTTGCGTAGGCGGCGTGGTCGACCACCTGCAGCTTGAAATACCAGCCGCCCAGGCCTAACAGCGAGATCGTCACCATGATGAAACCGAGCACCGCGCGGCGACGGAACTGGTCGGCCTCTGCATGCGGGTTCTTCGACGGACGGCGCGCGGGTCTCATGGCCTACTTGCGCTTGCCCAGGCGCATTGCGTCCAGCAGCAGGAACAGTGGAGACCACAGCAGCATGCCCAACAGCGGCGCCCACCAGTAGCTCCACGGCAGGGCCGGCTCACCCAGGGTCAGGTGCACGGCGCCGGCGACCACACGGTCGTTCAACAGCAGACCGCCTACGGCCAGTGCCTGTTGCGACAGCGGGAAGAAGCGCAGTCGCGCGCGGAAGCGCTGCAGGATGAAAGTAAGGATGACCAACCGCAGCGCCTGCTCACCCAGCAGCCCGCCGAACATCAGGTCGGCGATCAGGCCAACGATGAAGGCGAAGCCCAGGCCCGCACTTTCCGGCGCTTCGATCACCCAGTACGCCAGCACCAGCGCCAGCCAATAGGGCCGCAGCGGCTGCACCGCCGGCGGCAGCGGCAACAGCCCCAGCAGCAGCGCGATCACGATGCTGACCGGCAGGATCCAGCCGTTGCGCGCGCGACTCATCGGCCAGGCTCCACGACGGGCGCGACGGCGGGACGATCGGTCGTTGCCGGACCGGACGGCGGCGCTGCCGACGAGGTCGTGGCGGACTCGACAAGCGGAATGGCCGCGGGGTCGGACACCGTGGCCGCGCCAAGCGCCACCGCGCCTACGTCGCCGGTGCCTGGCAGCGACGGCTGGACCGGCAAGGAGCTCGGCGCCGAGCGCAGCAACAGTACGTCGCGACCGCGATCAAGCTGGGCCGCCGGTTTCAGTTCGCCGACCAGGAAGGCGCGGCTGTCATCGCTGCGCAGTGCGGTGACCGTGCCCACGGGAAACCCGGCCGGGAAGCGTCCGCCCAGTCCCGAGGTGACGATCACGTCGCCCTGCTTCACGTCGGTATTCAAGGGCACGTCCGAAAGCTCCAGGTGGTCGCCACGCCCGTAGACGATCAGGCGCACGCCGTTGCGCGCCACCACCACCGGCACCGCATGGTCGGGGTCGGTCAGCAGCAACACCGTGGCATGGCTCGGCGTGGCCTCGATGATCTGGCCCATCAAGCCACCGGCATCAATCACCGCCTGGCCCACGTGCACGCCATCGCGAGTACCGGCATCCAGCACCAGGCGCTGGCGTACCGGATCCAGGTCAATATTCAGGATCGGCGCCAGCTGCACGTCCAGGCCACGGCTTTCCGCGACCCCCAGCAGCGCGCGCAGCTGCGCGTTGTCGGCCGCAGCGGTCTGCAGCCGGGTCATGCGCGCATTGGCAATCAACAATTCGTTGCGCAGGTTGCGGTTTTCGGTGGTCAGATGGGCACGGGTGCCGGCATCTTCCTGCATGCGCACGCCCAAGCGACCGGGCAGGCCGGCCACCCACCACAGCGGCTGTGTGGCTACATTGGCCTGGATGCGGAGCTGCGAAAGCCAGCCCCCACGGTGGTCGAAAATGATCAGGCCAATGGCCAGCGCCAGATAGCCCAGCAGCCTGAGCGTGCTGGCGACTTCGCCTGGACGTGCGGTGACGGGAGGACCGGCGTAGGAAGGCACTTAGGCGAGTGACGAGTGGAGAGGAGTGGGAAAAGCGGAGCAAGCCAAAGCAACGCTGCGAAAAGTGGATTCACGGGACAGGAAACGACCTACGAGGGCAGTTGCCTTTACTCGTTTCTCACTCCTCTCCACTCGTTTCTCCCCTCACTCAGGCGCGAAGAACTCGTTGCCATGCATGTCCACCAGTTCCAGGGCGCGCCCGCCCCCGCGGGCGACGCAGGTCAGCGGGTCGTCGGCCACCTGCACGTACAGGCCGGTTTCCTCGGAAATCAGCCGATCCATGTCCCGCAGCAGGGCGCCGCCTCCGGTAAGCACGATGCCGCGTTCGGCCACGTCGGCGCACAGCTCCGGCGGGGTCTGCTCCAGCGCCAGCTTGACCGCGCTGACGATACCGGCCAGCGGCTCGTGCAGGGCTTCGAGCACTTCGTTGGAAGTGATCTTGATCATCTTCGGCACGCCTTCGGCGAGATTGCGGCCCGAAATCTCCATTTCCACCACTTCCGGCTGCGGATAGGCGCAACCGATCTGCAGCTTGATCCGCTCGGCCGTGGCCTCGCCGATCAGCATGCCGTGGTTGCGGCGCACGTAGTTGGTGATCGACTCGTCGAAGCGGTCGCCGCCGATGCGCACCGACTGCGAATAGACGATGCCGTTCAGCGAGATCACCGCGACCTCGGTGGTGCCGCCGCCAATGTCGATGACCATGGAGCCCCGGGCCTCGGTGACGGGCAGGCCGGCACCGATCGCCGCGGCCATCGGCTCCTCGATCAGGAACACGTCGCGGGCGCCGGCCTCTTCGGCCGATTCCTTGATCGCGCGGCGCTCCACCTGGGTGGAGCCGGCGGGCACGCAGACCAGCACGCGCGGGCTGGGGCGCAGGAAGCGCGACTTGTGCACTTTCTTGATGAAGTACTTGAGCATCGCCTCGGTATAGGTGAAGTCGGCGATCACGCCGTCCTTCATCGGGCGAATGGTGGTGATGTTGCCCGGCGTGCGGCCCAGCATCTGCTTGGCCTCGGCGCCGACTGCGGCCACGGTCCGGTTGCCGCCAAAGGCGCGGTCCTGGCGCACTGCGACCACCGAAGGTTCGTTCAGGACAATGCCCTGTCCGCGCACATAAATGAGGGTATTGGCCGTGCCCAGGTCGATGGACAGGTCGTTGGAAAACATGCCGCGGAGTTTCTTGAAGAACATCGGGG
>JBDTPP010000174.1:0-5669 GCA_039932615.1 Pseudoxanthomonas sp. | reverse complement strand
AGTCCCCTTGCAATTCAAAGAGTTATATGCGCCTTTCGACCATCAAGCTGTCAGGTTTCAAGTCCTTCGTCGATCCTACCGTCCTGCACCTGCCGACCAACATGACCGGCGTGGTCGGGCCGAACGGCTGCGGCAAGTCCAACATCATCGACGCGGTGCGCTGGGTGATGGGCGAAAGCTCGGCCAGCCGCCTGCGCGGCGACTCGCTGACCGACGTGATCTTCTCCGGTTCGGCCGCGCGCAAGCCGGTGTCGCAGGCCACGGTCGAACTGATCTTCGACAACAGCGATCACACCATCGCCGGCGAGTTCGCTGCTTTCAACGAGATTTCGGTCAAGCGCCTGGTCAGCCGCGACGGCACCAGCAACTACTACCTCAACGGCACCAAGTGTCGCCGCCGCGACATCACCGACCTGTTCCTCGGCACCGGCCTGGGCCCGCGCAGCTACTCGATCATCGAGCAGGGCATGATCAGCCAGATCATCGAAGCGCGGCCGGAAGACCTGCGCGTCTATCTGGAAGAAGCCGCCGGCATCTCCAAGTACAAGGAACGCCGCAAGGAAACCGAGACCCGCATCCGCCACACCCGAGAAAACCTCGACCGCCTGGGCGACCTGCGCGAGGAAATCGGCAAGCAGCTCGAGCACCTCAAGCGCCAGGCCCGCCAGGCCGAGCAGTACCAGGCGCTGCAGGAAGAGCGCAAGGTCAAGGATGCCGAGTGGAAGGCGCTGGAATACCGCGGACTGGACGGCCAGTTGCAGAAATTGCGCGATGGCCTGTCCCAGGAAGAAACGAAGCTGCAACAATTGATCGCCGAGCAACGCGAAGCAGAACGCCAGCTCGAAACCGGCCGGGTCGGCCGTGAATCGGCCAGCGACGCGCTGAACAAGGCCCAGGGCGAGGTCTATCAAGTCGGTAGCGCACTGGCCCGTATCGAACAACAGATCCAGCACCAGCGCGAACTCTCCGATCGCCTGCACAAGGCGCGCGAAGAGGCCGCCAATGCGCTGGCCGAACTGGGCCAGCACATCAGCGGCGATGAAACCCGCTTGGGCGTGCTGCGCGAATCGGTCGCCGAGGCCGAGCCCCAACTGGCGCAACTGCAGGACGACGACCAGTACAAACAGCAGGCGTTGCGCGACGCGGAAACGAAGTTGTCCGACTGGCAGCAGCGCTGGGAAGGGCACAGCCGCGAATCCTCGGAGGCCGCGCGCGCCGGAGAAGTCGAGCGCACCCGCGTCGATTACCTGGACAAGCAATCGCTTGAAGCCGATCGCCGCCGCGAAGTCCTGACCAGCGAACGCAGCGGCCTGGACCTGGATGCGCTGGCGCTGGTATTCGAGCAGGCGCAACAACAGCACGAAACCCAGAAAGCCTCGCTGGACAGCCTCAACACCGATCTGGAAGCCCGCAAGCAATCCGTCGGTGCACTGCAGGAGCAGCAGCGCGGCGCGCAATCGCAGCTGGCCGAGGTTCGCAAGAACACCCAGGCCGCCCGCGGTCGCCTGTCCTCGCTGGAAACCCTGCAGCATGCCGCGCTGGGCCAGGAGCAAGGCGCGGCGGTGGCCTGGCTTAAATCGCGTGGGCTGGATTCGGCCGCGCGCGTCGGTGAGAAACTTACGGTCGAATCCGGCTGGGAAAACGCGGTCGAAGGCGCGCTTGGCCAACTGATCGAAGGTGTGCTGGTCGATGCGCCGGAGACGCTGGTCGAAGCGCTGGGCGAACTGGGTGAGGGCAGGATTGCACTGGTCTCTTCGGACGACGACGGTTCCTCCTTCGCTTCCACCTCGCTTGCGGCCAAGGTGCAAGGCCCGCTGGCGATCCGTCGCCTGTTGGCGCGCCTGCATGTCGCCGAGGACCTGGCCGAAGCGCGCCGCCTGCTGCCACAGCTGGGCGATGCCGATTCGGTCATCACCCGCAGCGGTGAACGCATGGGCGCCGGCTGGGTCCGCGTGCTGCGCTCGGGTGCAGCGAAGCAGGGCGCCTTGCTGCGCGAGCGCGATATCCAGTCGCTGCGCGTGGAAATAGAATCCCTGCAGAAACGCGAAGCCGAACTCGACCAGTTGCTCAGCAGCTTCCGCGACCAGCTGCTGGCCGCGGAACAGCAACGCGAGGATGCGCAGCGTGCGCTCTATATCGCGCACCGTACTGTGTCCGAGCTCGCCGGCCAGTTGCAGAGCCAGCAAGGCAAGGTGGAATCGGCGCGCAACCGCATCGACCGGATCGATGGCGAGCTGCTGCAACTCCACGAGGTCCTGGACAACAGCCGAGAACAGGCGCGCGAGGCGCGTTCGAAGCTGGAAGACGCCATCAGCCGCATGGCCGAACTGGAGACCGCGCGCCAGTCGCTGGACGCCGAGCGCCGCCAGCTGTCCGAGGCCCGCGATGCATCGCGCGATGCCGCGCGCAGTTCGCGCGATACCGCGCATGCACTGGCGCTGACCCTGGAATCGCAGCGCGCCCAGATCGTGGCCGTAAGCCAGGCACTGGAGCGCATGGGCAGCCAGCGCGGACAACTGGATTCGCGGCTGGGCGACCTCGCCTCGCAGCTCAACGCGGGCGATTCGCCGGTCGAATCGCTGGAGAACGAACGCCAGGCCGCGCTGGAACAGCGCGTGCTGGCCGATCGCAACCTGGGTGAGGCACGCGCGGCACTGGAAGGCATCGACAACGACCTGCGCAATTTCGAGCAGGTGCGCCACCAGCGCGACGAACAGTCGCTGACCCAGCGCGAAGTGATTTCCCAGCGCAAGCTCGACCAGCAGGCGCTGAGCCTGAAGGCCGACCAGCTTTCATCCGCCGTGGTCAATGCGGGTTTCGTGCTGGAAGACGTGATCAACAGCCTGCCCGAAGTTGCCACCGTCGCCGACTGGGAGCAGGCCGTCAATGCCATCGACGGCAAGATGCGCCGGCTGGAGCCGGTGAACCTGGCCGCGATCCAGGAGTTCGGCGAAGCCTCGCAGCGTTCCGACTATCTGGACGCGCAGAACCTTGACTTGACTACGGCACTCGAAACCCTGGAAGAAGCCATTCGCAAGATCGATCGCGAGACCCGCGGCCGTTTCAAGGACACCTTCGACCGGGTCAATTCCGGCGTGCAGGAGCTGTATCCGCGCCTGTTCGGCGGCGGCCATGCCTACCTGGAGCTGACCGGCGAAGACCTGCTGGACACCGGCGTGGCGATCATGGCCCGTCCACCGGGCAAGCGCGTGTCCAACATCTCGCTGCTCTCGGGCGGCGAGAAGGCGATGACCGCGGTGGCGCTGGTGTTCGCCATCTTCCAGCTCAATCCCGCGCCGTTCTGCCTGCTGGACGAGGTGGATGCGCCGCTGGATGAAGCCAACGTCGGCCGCTTCACTGCCATGGTCAAGGAGATGAGCGAGAAGGTGCAGTTCCTGTTCGTCAGCCACAACAAGTCGACCATGGAAGCCGCGCACCAGCTCAGTGGCGTTACCATGCGGGAACCGGGCGTCAGCCGACTGGTGTCGGTAGACCTGGAAGAAGCGGCACGGCTGGCAGGAGCGGCTTGAGTTTGACTGGCACGGCCCTCGAAAGCATGGTTGTGAACTACATGGTTGTGTACTGCATGATCCCCTCAGCGACCCGCACGCGGAGAAACAGATAAATGTCCGACATGGCCATGCTTCGCATCGGCATCCTCGTCGCCGGCGTCCTCCTGATCGCGGCGATCATCTTCTTCGGCCGTCCGCGTAAATCCTCGCAGGGCAAACGCATCGAACCTGCGGAGCGTGACGGTGCCCGGGTCGAGCCGAGCCTAGCCGGTGATCTGGCGACGGACGGGTCCGGTATCGACTACAGCAGCGATGCGGTGTCCCAGCCCGATCTGGGCCTGCCCGGTGCTGGCCCGGATTCGGACCTGGGCAAGCGCCCCAGCCAGGATTTCGACAAGATCGTCTCGCTTTACGTCGCGGCGCGCGCCGGCAACACCCTGCGTGGCGAGGACATCGTGGTCGCCGCGGAGAAGACCGGCCTGACCTTCGGCCACATGAACGTGTTCCACCGCCTGGTCGAGAACCATCCCGAGCGGGGCCCGATCTTCAGCATGGCCAATATCCTGCAGCCGGGCAGTTTCGACATGGCCAATATCCGCGAACTGGAAACCCCGGCCATCGCCTTCTTCCTGACCCTGCCGGCGCCGATCACCGCACTGGAAGCCTGGGAAAAGCTGCTGCCCAACGTGCAGCGCATGGCCGAGCTGCTGGACGGCGTGCCGCTGGACGACAGCCGCAACGCCCTCGGTCGCCAGCGCATCATGCACATCCGCGAAGAGCTCCGCGCCTACGACCGCCAGCATGAAGCGCCGCCGCTGACCAAGACGCCGAGGTGGTGATGCTTCATCGCTGCGGCATTTGATCTTGTCGAGATTGCATTACTGCATTGGCAGGAGAGGCGATGAAGGGTGTCCGAATTGCAGGCTGGGTGATATCGATATCGGCCGCTGTCGTGGCTTTGATGGTGCTGCCCTTGCTCAAGTCACCGGAAGTGTTGCTGCCTCCGCCGGCGGATGACGCACCTTCGTTTGAATTGACGCGTGAGTTTGCGGTTCGGAATGCCCCAGTTGTCTTGCGTACTGCATTGGCAGGCCTCTACAAGCTGGCTGGACATCTCCATGTCGCTTCCGGCGAACCGGCTGATCGCCTGGATAGTCGTCGTTCGCTGGGCGTGTTGGCGTTTCCCAAAGACCGGGATTGCATTTCCATACAGTTCAAGGAAGAGGCGGCGGTTGAGGCGGCGATGAAGGATTGTCAGGGCTCCATCCCCGACAAGCTCCACGGTGATCCTATTCCATGCATGCAAGCGAAGTATCCTGGTTTTTCTGGCTGGCTATCCTTGGATCTACCTGTCTATCGGTTCGACAACGGGCTGGTCACTACAGTTGATTTCGAAATCGGTTGTGGCCCGCTATGCGGGAGCGGGTCGCGCGCGACCCTGCGCTGGTTAGACGGGCATTGGCGACTGATCGGAACAGAGCCGACATGGATTTCCTAGTTTGAGGTTTGAACCCTTTGGCAGCTTGGAATTCACCTTATGACTTCTCTCACGCCTGCCGACCACGTCACTGAACTCCGTCGCCAGCTCGAAGACGCCAGCTACCGCTATCACGTCCTCGACGAGCCCAACATTCCCGACGTCGAGTACGACCGCCTGCTGCGCGAGCTGGACGAACTGGAAGCGGCGCATCCCGAACTGGTCACGCCGGATTCGCCGACCCAACGTGTCGGCAACGCGCCGTCCTCGAGATTCGCTGAAGTCCGCCACGCCATCCCCATGCTGTCGCTGGGCAATGCCTTCAGCAAGGGCGAAGTGCGCGACTTCGTGCGCCGCATCGAGGATAAGCTGGAGCGTCCGGTACTTGAGTTTTCCGCCGAGCCCAAGCTCGACGGCCTGGCCATCAGCTTGCGCTACGAGGACGGGAAGTTCGCGCAGGGCGCGACCCGCGGCGATGGCGCCAGCGGCGAGGACGTCACCGCCAACCTGCGCACGGTCAAGGCGATTCCGTTGCGCTTGCGTGGCAAGGGTTGGCCGCAAGTCCTGGAAGTGCGTGGCGAGGTATACATGCCGCGTGCGGAATTCGAGAAATACAACGAACAGGCTCGCCTGCACGGCGGCAAGGTGCTGGCAAATCCGCGCAATGGCGCGGCCGGTTC
>JBDTPP010000173.1:0-5720 GCA_039932615.1 Pseudoxanthomonas sp. | reverse complement strand
CACGATCTACCACGAGCTCGGCCACGTCTATTACTACCTGGCCTACAACAAGCTGCCGCCGCTGTTCCAGAGTGGCGCCAATGACGGTTTCCACGAAGCCATCGGCGACACCATGGTCCTGGCGATGACCCCTAAGTACCTCAACTCGATCGGCCTGGTCGGCACGCCGCAACAGGGCGACGAGGCGCTGATCAACTCGCAGATGCGCATGGCCCTGGCCAAGGTCTCGTTCCTGCCGTTCGGCTTGATGATCGACCGCTGGCGCTGGGGCGTGTTCGACGGATCGATCAAGCCCGACCACTACAACCAGGCCTGGTGGGAACTGAAGGCGAAATACCAGGGTGTGGCCCCGGTCACTCCACGTGGCGAGGATTTCTTCGATCCGGGCGCCAAGTACCACGTGCCGGGCAATACGCCATACACGCGTTATTTCCTTTCGCACATCCTCCAGTTCCAGTTCTACAAGGGACTGTGCGACGCTTCAGGTTACAAGGGCCCGCTTTACGACTGCACGTTCTATGGCAACAAGGTCGCCGGACAGAAGTTCTGGGCGATGCTGGAAAAAGGCTCCAGCCAGCCATGGCAGGCCACGCTGAAGGAACTCACCGGCAGCGACAGGGCCGATGCTGGTGCGGTGCTGGAATACTTCGCCCCGCTGCAGGCCTGGCTCAAGCAGCAGAACGAAGGCAAGACCTGCGGCTGGCAGGTGCCGGCGGCAACTGCAGCGCAGGCACCTGTCACCCAGGGCTGAGCGGGCGGGCGATGGAACGAGGCACGAAAGGCCGGCGAATGCCGGCCTTTTTACCGATTCGGCCAACTGCTACATTGCCATTGTCGCAAGCATTCGTATTTCAGCCCGACCAGTTGCCTGGTCCGGCCCCATCTATCATCTCCGCCGGAAGGAACCAGGATGAAGTCGACCTACTCTTTTACCTTCAGTGCGTGCCTGATTGGCGGCCTGTTGTTTTCCGTTGTGCCTTCCGCTTCCGCGGCCCAACGGGTGCCCAGTGAGCGCAGCAACGCGGCACTTGCAGTAGCTGCACCCACCTGGCGGGTCGCCAATTTCCCCGCCGCGCAGGTATCGCACCTGCAGTACCAGGAGATGTCGGCAGTACGTATCCTGAAAGTGCAACAGAACAACGCCACACGCCGGATGAAACCCGTGCAGATCGGCATCAATCGCGCCGCATTGAGCGAAGGCACTACCACTTCCCTGCCACCGCTGAAGTGGATCTCGCGAAAAGACGGCAGTTCGGTCGCCCGCATCGACGTGCGCTCGCCGGTCGCTCTTGCGTTGAGGATAGGCCTGCAGGTCGATGCGCTTGATCCGCGCGCCGAATTGCGTTTCGCGGGCTCCACCGAACCTTCGCGCGTGGTCGCGGCAATGGGCGGAATGGAAATCCGTCAGCTGGCCGATCACGACCACATCTTCTGGACCCCCAGCACCGATGGCGAGACCCAGTTCATCGAGGTCTACCTGCCCAAGGGCGTATCCCGCGCAGGCACCAGGCTGCAGGCGCCGTTGCTGTCGCACCTGCTGGCCAACAGCCTCAATGATTTCAAGATGATCGAGAAGATCGGCGAATCCAAAAGTTGCAACGTCGATACCGCCTGTCGCGTGGGCGAACTCGGCGCGGATTTCATAAGCGCCAAGAATGCGGTGGCGCACATGAACTTCGTGATCGCCGGCGAAGGCACCTACATCTGCACCGGCACGTTGCTGGCCGACAACGTGATTACCTCGCAGATCCCCTACTTTTATTCCGCCAACCATTGCATCGGCAACCAGACGGTTGCGTCTACCCTGAATACTTTCTGGAAGTACGAAGCCACCGGGTGCGGCAGTGGAGTCGTGGCGGCCAATATCCAGCTCACCGGTGGCGCCACCTACCTGTATTCCGACCCCGACACCGGCACCACGACCACCAACGGCACCGACGGCTTGCTGCTTCGCCTCAACAACACGCCGCCCGCGGGCGCGGAATTCGCTGGCTGGGATTCGGCGCCATTGGCCGCTTCCAGCAACATCATCGGCATCCACCACCCGTCGGGAGACGTGAAAAAGGTTTCCTCCGGCCAGCAGATGTCGGTTGACGGCTACCAGAACGCGGTGGCCTGGCTAAGCGGTACCACCGAGGGCGGCAGCAGTGGCTCGGGTCTGTTCACCGCTGATGCCACGGGCTATCACTTGCGGGGTGGCCTGTATGGCGGTTCCGCCGAGTGCGCCAACAGCGGTTCGACCACGAATGCGGGCAATCGCGACTATTACTCGCGCTTCGATGTGGTCTTTCCGCACATCCGGCAATGGCTGGCGCCCGCGCCGCCGACGCGCATGCGGGTCAACGGCTCGCAGCCGCGCGTCCCCGGCACAACTGCCGCAACCGTGGCTGCAGCGGCCTCATTGCCTGTCAACAAGGATTCGCCGCGGATCCGGTCCAGGAACAGGATCTCCGAACCCTGATCGCACCAACGGCGACGCGGCCAAACTGCGATTGAACCGACTGAATCCGGCCCGCAGGAGCGTCCCATGGGCACGAGCGCTTGCGCTCTTCGCAATCTGATCGAAGAGCTCGCGCCCATGGGACGCTCCTACGGGGGAAGCCATAAAAGAAAAGGCCGGCAATGCCGGCCTTTTTCCTGTGCATCCCGCGCTCAGGGCACGTCTTCCACTTGAGTCTTCGACGTGGCCATGGATTGCTCAAGCCGCGACTCGAACTCCTCGAAAGTCATTCCCTGCCCTGCGACTTCCGCGCATGCCGCATCCTTCAACGCATCTGACCAGGTCAGGCGCACCGGCGTTCCCTGCGCTTCATGCAGCACCGCCGCGCGCCGGATCATCGCCCAAACGTGCGCGGCGCTGTCCGAACTGCCGGCGATCTGGCCGCCCATGCCCAGCACCCATTCGCCATCACGGCGCACGATGCCGGCCAACAACTGGCCCTGCTGGTCACGCAATTGCGCATGCGGTTCGACCGGGACGCCGCCCTCTTTGCGGGTGCCGGCCTTGGCGGTATTGCGCTTCCTGGCCTCGCGACCGATTTTGGAATTGATGGACATGCGCTCGCTTGCGGTGATCAGGGAAAGAAAATATGCGGGAAGAACCAGCACCGGTGTTTAAAGCTGGTTGGGCGATTCCACCGTGGCCCCATCGGACGACGTCGCCGGCAGTTGCTTGCAGACATTGCGCTCCCAGCGCCAGAACATCCAGCCCAGCAGGGTCAACGACGCGCTGCCCAGCGCCAGGTGCAGCGGATCGTGGCTGAGCCAAGGTGACATCGCACCCGACACCAGCGCCGCGACCACCAGGCTGGTGAAGGCCTGCAGCGACGACGATGAGCCGCGCTGGCGTGGATACATATCGAGGATGGCAAGGGTGAGGATCGGGAATACCAGGGCCACGCCCACTCCGGTCAGGAACAGTGGCAACACCGCCCATGGAATGGTGAACGGGTCCGCAAACGCGGCGTAGGCGATATGCAGCAGTGCGCCGATCCCGCCGATCATGAATCCAATCGAGGTCGACCGATCACCGCTCATGCGTCCGGCCGCGCGCCCCGACAGGTACGAACCGGTCACCATGCCGCCGATGGTCGGAATGAACAGCCACGCAAAATCGCGTTCGCCCAGGTGCAGGTGCTGCATCACGAATACCGGCGCCGAGGCGATGTACAGGAACATCCCGGCGAAATTGAAAGAACCCGCCGCGGCCAGCCGCTGGAAACGTGGATTCATGAAGATCGACACGTAGTCGCGCACCAGGTGACGGGCGACGAAGGGCGCACGCGCGGCGGGCGGATGGGTCTCGGGAAACCACAGCCACGTCGCCAGCAGCAACACCGCGGAAAACGCGGTCAGGAACCAGAAGATCACCGGCCATTGGCCCCAGCCCAGGATCCAGCCGCCAACGATCGGCGCGATCGCCGGGGCGATGCCGAACAACATCGAGACCTGGCTCATCAGCCGCTGCGCATCATCCCCATGGAACAGGTCGCGGATCGCCGCACGCCCCACGATCTGCCCGGCGCCGGCGGACAGGCCCTGGACTGCGCGGAACGCCAGCAGCGTCGGCAGATCCTTCGCCAATGCGCAGCCAACCGAGGCCAAGGTAAAAACGACCATGCCACCGATGATCACCGAACGCCGGCCGATCGCATCGGACAGAGGCCCGTGGACGATGCTCATCGCTGCATACGCGATCAGATAGACGCTGATGGTCTGCTGGATCGCCAGCGGGCCCGCATCGAGTTGCGCGCCCATCTGCAGGAATGCCGGGAAGATGGTATCGATGCAGAACGGGCCGAGCATGGACAGGCCGGCGAGCAGCCAGGTGAGGCGGCGCGTGGAAGTGGGCGCACTCATCCTGGATCGATCCTGCCAATGTGCCCGTCCCGCGCCACTTCCACAGGCGACCCCTTCAGTTCGATGACGTTGCCCTCGGGATCGGACAGGTATTGCGACGGCCCCTCGCCTTCTGCGCCATAGCGCGAGCCGAATTCGCCGATGCGCACGCGATGGGCCTGCAGATGGGCGAGGATCGCGTCGCGTTCGAACGGCACCACACTGAGGCACAGATGGTCGAGATTTCGCCCTTCTTCGCCGGGTGCGGCACCGCCGATGCGGCCGAGCTTGCCGTCCACGGGAACCAGGTCGATCAGCGAGTCGCCGGCACGCAGTTGCAGCAGGCCGATTTCGTCCTGGCGACGTTCCACCGTGCAGCCCAGCACCTCGCAGTAAAAGGCCTGCATGCTGGCCAGATCGCGGACACGCAACACCACATGGTCAATCCGCTGCAGCTGGAAGGGAGCTTTGCTCATTGGTCCGGACGTGGAATGGGTTCGCTATGGTACGGCGACAGCTGCCCACTGACCCATCTCTCCCCTCGCCGCACTTCCTCGGCAGGGGAGAAGGGAAAGCATTCCATATCTTCCTTATGGGGAAGAGGTCGACGCGACTGCGCGACAGGAGAGGAGGTGAGCGGAGCCCTGTGCCCCGCAGATCGCGGTTTTCGGCCCACGTTCACAATCCACGCTCAGCATGCCTGCCTGCGGCTTCACCGCTTCCCCTCTTCAAGCCCTGAAGCAAGTATGGGGTAGGCTCACCGGGCGCCGCCTCAGCCTTGCACCCCCAAGTATCAGGTACGGGGCAGGTTCTGCGGGCGCCGCACGGGGGCAAGGACTCCCTGCGGGTTATAATTCCCCCGCAGCACGCAGTGGAAGAAGTGGGACCGCCTGCACCAGGCTTGGTCCCGCTGCCGAAGGCGCAACGCCCGTAATCGCTCAGGCCAGTGACCGCTGTTTGCACACACTCTGGAGAGATCGGCAGAATGCCGGCGCCGAAGGGGCAAGAAGTACACGAGGAGAACGCTTCCCTCGTCCGTGCTTCCAAACTCTCAGGCAGAAGGACAGAGGGGCGCCCCACGTGCGGCTTCGCGCGTGCCTTATGGACGTCCCTGCCATGTCAAAGACTCCCTCGCCTTCCTTGCGCGACCTCGAACACCATTCCGCCTTCGTCGAGCGCCACATCGGCCCGAACGACGCCGAGATCTCCCACATGCTGCACGTCATCGGTCACCCCTCGCTGGATGCGATGACCGATGCGATCGTGCCGGGCAACATCAAGTCGCCCGCTGCACTGGCCCTGCCCGAGGCAATCACCGAAGTCGAAGCGCTGGCCAAGATCCGCAAGATCGCCGATCGCAACGAAGTCTTCCGCAGCTTCAT
>JBDTPP010000172.1:0-5731 GCA_039932615.1 Pseudoxanthomonas sp. | reverse complement strand
ATCAAGATCCACCCCGACAAGATCCGCGAAGTGATCGGCAAGGGCGGTTCGGTGATCCAGGCGATCACCAAGGAAACCGGCACCCAGATCGACATCCAGGATGACGGCACGATCACCATCGCTTCGGTGAATGCAGTCGCCGGCCAGGCCGCGAAGGCGCGCATCGAGCAGATCACCTCCGACGTCGAGCCGGGCCGCATCTACGAGGGCAAGGTCGCCAAGCTGATGGACTTCGGTGCGTTCGTCACCATCTCCCCCGGCAAGGACGGCCTGGTGCACGTCTCGCAGATCTCCAACGACCGCGTCGAGAAGGTCAGCGACGTGCTCAAGGAAGGCGACATCGTCAAGGTCAAGGTGCTGGAAGTCGACAAGCAGGGCCGCATCCGCCTGTCGATGAAGGCCGTCGAAGAAGGCGAGGGCGTCGCGGCCGAGTAAGCCGTGGCTGCATCGCTGGAATGAAAAAGCGGGCTTCGGCCCGCTTTTTCTTTGGATGGTCGGCAAGCCAATCGCCGGTCGTGCATGCGGCAATTTTTTCGACGCAGGCGCGAGCTGATCGCTCATGCCGAGCTTTCAGCTTCCGCCAGATTCCTCACTGCAGTCCGAATGATATTGCTTTCCGTTTGCGAGAGACCCGGCCTGCGCCTCCTTGATATCCAGCAAAGCGCTGAAGCACCTGGTTCAGGGGCTCCAGCGCAACCTCAGCAGCCGCAGCCCTTATCACCTTTGTCGGGCTTTCCCGGTTTGTCGCCGTGCTCGTGCTTCTCATGGCGCGATGGCACATTGCTTCTTGCGGGTTTGCCGCGTTTGTCGCCCCTGTCCTTGCACGGAACATTGCAATCGGACTGTTTCAGATCTACTTCGATGCACACGCTCTTGACCTGTACGCGTTTGACTCGGGAATCGTGCAGTCCCAAGCAATCCAACAGGTCTCCGGCCGCGTCGTTGCAGTCAGGTCGGCAATCGCCCGTTGCGTACCCATCCGGCACCACCGGGATCGGCGGTCGGTCGGGTTGTTGGACGACCACCCCTGGGGTAGTAGCGTCCGGGTCCCATATGACCACCACGGAGTAGCTGCCGTCGCCGGCATCCTTTACCGGGCCGACGACTTCCACCCCAGGCAGTGGCGTGACCGTAAAGCTGTCCCCGCGCCCCGGCCCCAGCGGATTGTCGTAGCGGTCGTGCGGTACCAGCACCAGCGTGCCGCGCCGGCCGCCATCGACATCGGTGACGTCCACCAGGGTGACGTCGGTGTTGTCCGGATCAATGCCCGGCTGCACATGCACGGCCCAATGGATTTCGCGCGTGGCCCGGCAGCCTTGCCCGTAACGGGCGAGTGCACGGAAGCTGTAAGTGCCTTCAGCGCGAGCGAAGTCCTTCAAGGGATGGTTGAACACGCCATCGGCTTCCATGGCACCGTCGTCGTGGGCGCCGTCGTCGAACATCGGCAGGTGCACGGTGGTGGTGCCAACGGGCAGGGTACCGCCGTTGCTGCTGGCGATGCCCTTGAGCGTGGCGTGGAAGCCATCCACCGCGTCGCCCGAAGTGATGGGCGCCCGCAAGCCGGCTTCGCTGGTCAGGCTTCCCAGGGCGATGGTCGGCGCATCGACGATCAGTTCCACTTCGGCATCCGCGGGCACGGTACCGTTGGGGTAATGCAAGCCCACGCGCGGATGTATGACGTCGCCGGTGTAGAGGTGTCGGGGCGAACCCAGATAGCTCAACTTGGGCCCGCCGATGGCCGTAACCAGGTAGAAATAGCGCACGTCCGACAGGAGCTGATGATGGGCGGCCGCCGCAGCGGCAGCGCGCTTGGACACGCCGATGACGATCGGTGGCACGCGGTCGACGATGAGTTTCCAGGCGCCGTCGCGTTCGCCTTCGTAGGGAAGCGGAATCTTCAGGAACACCCAGCTGCGTCCACGCACTTCTCGCACGCGCTTGCCGGCGGCCACCAGCTTGCCGGACGGCGTGTACACACGCGCCCGCAGCGGCGACTGCAGGTCGTCCCAGCCCAGCACCAAAGTAATGTGTTCCTCGCCGCAGACCTGGAAAATATGCGGCTGCGATTCGGCCTGGTTCTTGCCCAGGATGTGTTCCGGATCGGCCAGCGCGCCGTTCTCGAAGATATTGCCGAAGCTCAAGCCGAAGAACTTGCGCAAGCCCAGGCCGTCCACCGCACGGGTGAAATGACCGCCATGCTGGTGGGCGATCCGGTTGAGCAAGGGACCGTCGATGTCGGCATCGGAACCGAAGCCGATGACATTGAGCCTGGTGGCACCCAGCGAGCCTTCCACTTCTTCCACCATCGGCGCTGTGTTCTGCAGACCATCGGTCAGCAACAGCATCGCTTTCCCGTTTGCAGGCGCTCCGCCATAGCCGAACAACCCGACGCCGATGCCCGCACCCAGGCTGGTGTTGCCGCCAGGCGAGATACCTCCAATCTGGCCGCTGGTGAAGGGCGCCGGCCCCACCAGTAGCGGTTTGACCGTCGCCGCCAATCCCATTGGCCTGTCCAGGCCTGCGTTGGAACTGAAGGTCACCATGCCAAGTCGGTCGCCCGCGCCTTCGCGTACCAGTTGCACGAACAAGGAAGCGGCATCCTGCGCTTCCTCCAGCTTGCTGCGTCCGATGGGCGGCGCACTGCTGGCCATGCTGCCGGAGCGGTCGAACACGATCATCACGTCCCACGGTGCTGCGGGAGCAGGAGGATTGCTCAGGCCGAACTTTACGTTGGCCAACGGCGCATACGTGACCACACACGCGTTGCCTCCCACTGGCCCGACGCTGAGCGGGCCGCCGACCAGGCGTCCGCTGGTATCGAACAACGATGAACCGGAACTGCCGCCGCAATAATCGAATCCAACGATGTTGCTGCCGCCGCCATGCACGCTTGCCTGCGTCTTCTTCGCCGCGCCGGTCGGGTGGTGCATGGTGAACACGGTTTCGCCGGACATCAGCCCCGCGTCACGCATTTCCAGCGGCGCCGGCAATTCTCCCGGCGCAGCATCCAGGCGCACGACCACCCAGTCGGTGCTGCTGGGCGGGTTGAAGCCGTTGGCTGGCGAGCCGGACGCCACTTCCTCGACGACCTTGAAGAACTTTGGGTTGTGCCCCGCAGGGCGGCCGCCATCGCAGTTGGTTTCGTAGTCGAAGGTGACCGACGCGCTGCGCACGTCGCGGCCCGCCGAATCAACCAGGCAATGACGTGCCGTCATGAACAGATCGCCTGCAATCAGCGTGCCGCTGCAGCTGCTGACGTGTCCGCCATGGCCCGCGGCATCGAAGTCGTGCGCTTCGACGATGATGCCGGTGGCTGCGCGCACCTTGTCGCGCACCGCGTCTGGCACCGTAGGCAACGAACAGCGAGCGTTGCGCCACTCGAAGGTGGGATGGCACTTCAGGCGCGTCTCGTAGACGGGTTCCTGGTACGGGTTGCTGTTCAAGAACGGATCGGGATTGGAAATGCTGCCGGTCGAAGTACCTGGCGGGTTGGCGGTCTGCGTGGCTTCGCCGCTGCCGAACTCGAGCAGGCGCGCGCTGCCGGTGCCGCCGACGATGCGCATGGTGATAGGTGTATTGACCGCGTTTACAGGCCGCGACCAGAAGTCGTTGCCGGAGGCGGACGTGAATACGTCCGTGTCGTATCCCAGGTCGACTTCCAGTCGCGCACTGCCATTGAGTGCGACAGAATCGAAATGCAGGAATACGAATCGGGGTGGGCCCAAGGGCCCGGGACCAGGAGTCAGGTCCAATCCGCTGGTTTGGGTGAAAGTGCGTCCGTCGGCGACGACGCGTCCGAGTGCATGAGTCATGCGAAGATCCTCCGCGCATGTTGAGGGGGAAGGGCGCGCGCCATGCGCATCCCGCATGCCACGTACCCCCGCATGCCTGCACTGCGGATCTGTCCCCCTCCCAACCAGCTAGTCTCACAGGCTTATCCAGACCAACGCGCGGGCGTTCGCGCATCGGCCAAACTCATGGGTCAGATGTGCGCGCGTTGCGGCGGACGTATTGAGTGTCCGATTCAATTGCATGCAGCCGTTGTGGCGCTTCGCAACCCGAAGAATTCGTAGGGTGGGTTTCAACCCACCGCTCTTTCCGAAGTCTGACAGCAGGGTGTATCGCATCGATGGGCCTAGGCCTGCCCTGCGTGATCCCTGCATGAAGCAGAGGCATTCCGGCACGGCAACCAGCGCCTGCGTCCGCCACTGGATGGAACCGACATGCCGATCCTCGACCTCCGCCAATTCCTGCAACTCGCCACTGCGCTGGGAGCCACCCTGGCCTGGGGCTGCGCGCATGTGCGCCCTTCATCGAGTGGCTGGCGCGAGCGTGGCGACCTGTATCCACAGGTATCGCGTCGGGCGATCCCGATGACAACATGCCGGCATCACCGGCTTCGCCATCGTCTCCGGCGATCGCCACAGCTTCTGGGCGGGCTACGCGGCCAAGGCCTTGCCGCCCGCCGCGTTCGAGCCGGTAGGCGTCAGCTTCGTGGGCGGCTCGCTGATTTCCCCCGCCTGGCCGAGGCCAACGAGCACAACCAGAAGAAGGAAAACAACCCGACGCGCGGCCTGTACATTGCCTAGGACGTCAGCGGGAAGCCGCAGTGCACCGCCAACCTGATGTTCCGCCACGGCGTGCGCTCGGCGCTGGAGTACACCAGCAGCAAGGACCTGCAAAAGGCGCTCGCGGTGCACAACCCAGAGCTGGCGCCGCACCTGACCTTCTTCGACATGGGCGGGCATGGTTACGCCAAGGTGCGCGTTGATGCCAATGCGATGGTGACCGAGTTCGTATGCATCCCGCGGCCGATCGAGCGAAGCCGGGGCGAGGACGGCGGGCCGCTACGCTATCGCGGACGCCACGAGGTGCCTCTCTGGCGCGCCGGTGAACGGCCACGAATGTGGCAGACGGTCGTGGAAGGCGATACGGGACTGGCGGTTTGACGCGCTGACCTGCACCAACCGCGCCAGTGATGATCGATAAAGACCCAGTAGGGTGGGCTTCAGCGCACCGCTCTTTCCGGAGTCATAACAACCGCCTGGTGGATCGCATGGATGGGCCAAAAGCCCGCCCTACATCCCGCATGGAGCTAATAAGCCTTCCGGAATGGCGAAAAGCCTTTCCCGACGGCAAAAAAGCTTTTCTGGAAAGGAAAGTTGCTCTTCCGGAAAGAAAAAACACTCTTCCCGAACCCCTTTTTCACGGCGCGAAGGGAAAACAAGTATGCCGGAAAGGAAATCAGCTCCATCGGAACAGCTCTTTTGTCTTCCGTTGATGAAATTTTCATCAGCGGAATGCCTTTTTTGTATTCCGGAAGGCAAGAAAGCCTTGGTAGACCTTGCTTAGAGGGCTTTTGTGGGAGCGACGTCAGTCGCGAAGCGGGATGGGGCGCCGTGGACTCGGGCAATCGCGACTGACGTCGCTCCCACAAAAGCTCACCCAGTCCCGTGGCGGCGAATGTGACCCGCAAACCCGCGCAGGAAATCCCCCAGCTGCTTGCGCACCGCTTCGTCCACCAGCCCGCCCTGTTCGTCGAACACCTTGCCGGCGCGCGAGACCTGCAGGCGCGCGCCGGACCACTGTTGCGTGCCCAGCGTCTTCAATACCGGCAGCCAACCGCTTTGGGCGAGGATCGTGCCGAAGCCACCGGGAGAGGCGCCGATGACCGCAAAGGGGCGATCTCCGAATACGCGGCCGATGTCGCTGGACGGACGCGACAGCCAGT
>JBDTPP010000171.1:0-5753 GCA_039932615.1 Pseudoxanthomonas sp. | reverse complement strand
CTTGGGCGCGATGCTTTTGATCGAATGGAACGAAAGAGCATCGCGCCCAAGGGGCGCTCCGACAAGAACAAACCGGAGCTTTTAATGCAACACCTCGACACCCGCACCCTGCAACAACTCGATGCCGCGCATCATCTGCATCCGTTCAACGACAATGCCGCGCTGGCCAAGAAGGGCACGCGTATCCTCACCCGCGGCGACGGCTGCTATGTCTGGGACGCCGAAGGCCACAAGCTGCTTGATGCCTTTGCCGGCTTGTGGTGCGTCAACATCGGCTACGGCCGCAAGGAACTGGGCGAGGCTGCATCGAAGCAGATGACCCAGCTGGCCTACTACAACAGCTTCTTCCAGTGCACCACCGAACCGACCATCCATCTGGCCGCCAAGCTGGCCGAGCTGACGCCCGCCGACCTCAACCATGCGTTCTTCACCAACTCCGGTTCCGAGGCCAACGACACCATCCTGCGCCTGGTCCGGCATTTCTGGGCGGTGCAGGACCAGCCGCAGAAGAACATCTTCATCGGTCGCCATGACGGTTACCACGGCACCACCATGGCGGGCGCCAGCCTCGGCGGGATGAAGGGCATGCACAAGCAGGGCGGGCTGCCGATTCCCGACATCCACCACATCGATCCGCCATTCTGGTTCGCCGATGGCGGTGATATGGATCCGGACGAATACGGCCTGGTCGCGGCCAGGCGGCTGGAAGCAAAGATCCTCGAGCTCGGTCCGGACCGCGTGGCCGCCTTCATTGGCGAACCGATCATGGGCGCGATCGGCGTGTATATCCCGCCGATGACCTACTGGCCGGAAATCGAACGCATCTGCCGCAAGTACGACGTGCTTCTGGTCGCCGACGAAGTGATCTGCGGCTTCGGCCGTACCGGCGAATGGTTCGCGGCCGACTACTTCGGTTTCACCCCCGATGTCATGACCCTGGCCAAGGGAATCACTTCCGGTTACATCCCGCTGGGCGCGGCCATGTTCAACGACCGCGTGGCGGGGGTGCTGGCCAACCAGGGCGGTGAGCTGGCCCACGGCTGCACCTATTCGGGGCATCCGGTATGCGCGGCGGTGGCGCTGGAGAACATCCGCATCCTGCAGGACGAGAAGATCGTCGACACCTGCAGGACCGACACGGCGCCGTACCTGGCCCGACGCTGGGCCGAGCTGGGCGAACACCGCCTGGTCGGCGAGGCCCGCATCACCGGCATGGTCGGCGCGCTCGAACTTGTGCCGGACAAGAACGCGCCTGGAAAGAGCCGGCGTGCATTCTTCGATGATCGCGGTAAAGTGGGGCAGCTGTGTCGCGACAAGGCATTGGCCAACGGACTTATCCTGCGCGCCACCTACGATGCCATGCTGCTGTCGCCGCCCTTGATCATCAGCCGGACCCAGATCGACGAACTGTTCGAGAAGACCTGGAAGGCGTTGAACGAGACCGCCACGGAACTGGGTCTGTAGTCGTAGAGGGGGATAACGGGCGCCCCGTGCATCGCGGGGCGCGAACGCAAACTGACAGGCCCTGCCGGGTCATTGGGAGAACGCGATGAAGCTACGAGTACTGGGTGCAATGATTGCCGCATGTACGTTGGTTGCATGTGGCGGAAAAGGCGGCGACAAAGCCGCCACGGCCGGCGCCGACGGTGGTGGCGAGAAGAGCGTCAACGTCTACAACTGGTCGGACTATATCGCCGAGGACACCAACTCCAACTTCGAGAAGAAGACCGGGATCAAGGTCACCTACGACGTGTTCGACAGCAACGAAGTGCTGGAGACCAAGTTGCTGGCTGGCGCCAGCGGCTATGACGTGGTGGTGCCGACCCTGAACTTCCTCGGCCGCCAGATCCAGGCCGGGGTGTTCCTGCCGCTGGACAAGTCCAAGATCCCCAACGCCGCCAACCTGGACCCGGTGCTGATGAAGCGCCTGGAGTCCCAGGATCCCGGCAACAAGTACGCGCTTCCGTACATGTGGGGCACTACCGGCATCGGTTACAACATCGACAAGGTCAAGGCCGCGTTTGGCAACACCGACGTGACCAAGAGCCTGGACCTGGTATTCAAGCCCGAGAACATCTCCAAGCTCAAGGCGTGCGGGGTAACGTTCCTCGATACGCCTTCGGAGCTGATCCCGATCGCGCTCAATTACCTGGGCGAGGACCCCAACAGCACCGATCCGGCAGTGATAGACAAGGCTGCGGTGTTGCTGAAAAAGATCCGTCCGTACATCAGCAATTTCCATTCCTCGCAATACATCGACGCGCTGGCCGCTGGCGACATCTGCCTGGTGGTGGGCTGGTCCGGCGACATCATCCAGGCCCGCGACCGCGCGGCCGAGGCCGACAACGGCGTCAACATCGCCTACTCGATTCCCAAGGAAGGCGCGCCGCTGTGGTTCGACATGCTGGCCATCCCCAAGGATGCCAAGAACCTGGACAGCGCGTACGCGTACATCAATAACCTGCTCGACCCGCAGGTGATGGCGAACAATTCCAACTTCATCAGCTATCCCAACGCGGTGCCCAAGTCCAAGGTGTTGATGGAAAAGAGCATCACCGACGATCCGACCATCTACCCGCCGCCGGAAGTCGCGGCCAAGCTGTTCACCTTCGCCATCATCCCGCCGGAAGTGGACAAGCTCTACACCCGCATCTGGACGGAATTGAAGACCGGCAAGTAGTTGTAATGCGGTAACAAGGTGAAGTCGCGCCTTTGGCGCTACGAAAAGTAAAGGGAACAAAGCGCTTTACCTCCCTTCGCGGGCGGCTCCGCCGCCGGCTTCACCCTTGACAACCCGAATCTCGGGCGGCTTCACCACTCCAGCTTCACCACTCCCAGGGGATGCGCATGGCAACGGAGCAGTTGAACGGGACGACGCAGAACGGCAAGGCCGGCACGGACGACTACCTGCGCATCGTCGATGTGCGCAAGGAATTCGACGGTTTCGTCGCCGTGGAAGACACCGACCTGTCGATCCGCAAGGGCGAGATCTTCGCCCTGCTCGGCGGTTCGGGCTGCGGTAAATCGACGCTGCTGCGTTGCCTGGGCGGTTTCGAGAAGCCGACTTCCGGGAAGATCTACCTCGATGGCCAGGTGATGAATGACCTGCCGCCCTACGAGCGCCCCATCAACATGATGTTCCAGTCCTATGCGCTGTTTCCGCACATGACCGTAGAGCAGAACATCGCTTTTGGGCTGAAGCAGGATGGATTGTCCAAGGACGCGATCAGGAAGCGCGTCGAGGAAATGCTCGCGCTGGTGCAACTCGGCAAACTCGCCAAGCGCAAGCCGCACCAGTTGTCTGGTGGCCAGCAACAGCGCGTGGCCCTGGCGCGCTCGCTGGCCAAGGGGCCAAAACTGCTGCTGCTGGACGAACCGATGGGTGCGCTGGACAAGAAGCTGCGTTCGCAGATGCAACTGGAACTGGTCAACATCATCGAGACCTCCGGGGTCACCTGCGTGATGGTCACCCACGACCAGGAAGAGGCCATGACCATGGCCACGCGCATCGCATTGATGGATTCGGGACGGATCCGCCAGGTCGGCACGCCTGACGAGATCTACGAATCGCCGACCAGTCGGTTCGCTGCGGAGTTCATCGGCTCGGTCAACATGTTCGAAGGCAAGGTCGAAGAGGACCGTGCCGATTGCGTGACCATCGTTACGCCGGCGCTGGAAAGTTCCATCTACGTGGGTCACGGCATTTCCGGCTTCGAGGGCCAGGAAGTTTCGTTCGGCGTGCGCCCCGAAAAAGTCCAGATCAGCAAGGAAGAGCCCACCCAGCAATACAACAAGGCCCGCGGCAAGATCGAGGATATCGCTTATTTCGGCAGCCACTCGGTGTTCCATGTGCGCCTGCCCAGCGGCTACAAGTTCATGGCCAACTTCGCCAACCAGCAACGCTGGGCCAGTGAAGGCATGACATGGGGCGATGAAGTCTGGGTATCGTGGGGCGACAACGAAGGGGTGGTGCTGACCTCATGAACGCTTCCCTGCTCAGGAACACGCTGCTCAGGAGAGTATTCCCGCATCCGCGCTGGGCGGTAATCTCCATTCCCTACCTGTGGCTGCTGGTGTTCTTCGCGATCCCGTTCCTGATCGTATTGAAGATCTCGTTCTCCAGGCTGGCCATCGCCATGCCGCCGTACACCCCGATCATGGAGTACGTGGACAACGCGGTATCGCTGAAATTGAACCTGACCAATTACATTGGCCTGTTCACCGATTCGCAGTACGTGCAGGCCTACCTGAGCTCGATCAAGATCGCCGCGATTTCCACTTTCTTCGCGCTGCTGATCGGTTATCCGATGGCCTACGTCATTGCCAAGCTGCCGCCTTCGTCGCGCAACATCGCGATGATGCTGGTGATCCTGCCGTCGTGGACTTCGTTCCTGATCCGGGTCTATGCCTGGATCGGCATCCTCAAGCCCAACGGCCTGCTCAACGACGTCTTGCTGAAGCTGCACCTGATCAGCGAACCACTGCAGATCTCCAATACCCCTACCGCCGCCTATATCGGCATCGTCTATTGCTACCTGCCGTTCATGGTGCTGCCGCTGTACACCAATCTGGTCAAGCACGACAACCGGTTGCTGGAAGCCGCCTACGACCTGGGCGCGAAGCCGTGGAAGGCGTTCCTGAAAATAACCTTGCCCCTGTCCAGGGCCGGCGTCATCGCCGGCTGCATGCTGGTGATGATTCCGGCGGTGGGCGAGTTCGTGATCCCCGAACTGCTCGGCGGCCCCGACACGTTGATGATCGGGCGGGTGCTGTGGAATGAGTTCTTCAACAACCGCGACTGGCCGACAGCCTCGGCCGTGGCGATCGTGATGCTGTTGCTCCTCATGATCCCGATCCTGATCTTCAATCGCGTGCAGCAGAGTGAGATCGAGGGGAGGCTGACATGAACGATTTCCTCAAGCGCTGGCCCACCTGGCTGGTCCTGGGCCTGGGATTCGCCTTCCTGTACCTGCCGATCCTGGTGCTGATGTTCTATTCGTTCAACGAGAACAAGCTGGCGACCGTGTGGTCGGGCTTCTCGCTGAAGTGGTACGCCAAGCTGTTCCAGAACGAGCAGATGCTGGGTGCGGCGTGGATCAGCATCAAGATCGCGTTCTGCACTGCGACTGCGGCGGTGATCCTGGGCACGCTGGCGGCACTGGTAATGACGCGGATGCGGCGCTTTCCCGGCAAGACCCTGTTTGGCGCCCTGATCACGGCGCCGTTGGTGATGCCTGAAGTGATCCTGGGCCTGTCGGTGCTGATGCTGTTCATGTCGCTGGGCAGCGTGATTGGACTGGCGCCACGCGGCGTCGTGTCGATCTGGATCGCGCACGTTACCTTCACCCTGGCCTTCGTCACCGTCGTTCTTTCCTCGCGCATGGCTGAGCTGGACAAATCGCTGGAAGAAGCGGCAATGGACCTGGGCGCGAACCGGGTCAAGGTGTTCTTCCTGATCACCTTGCCGATCATCGCGCCGGCCATCATCTCCGGCTGGCTGCTGGCTTTCACCTTGTCGCTGGACGACGTGGTGGTGGCGAGTTTCGTATCCGGGCCCAGCTCGACCACCTTGCCGATGGTGATCTTTTCCTCGGCGCGACGCGGCTTGAACCCACAGGTGAACGCACTGGCCACGATCATGGTGGTAGTGGTGTCGATAGGCGCAGTCTTTGCCTGGTGGCTGATGAACCGGGACGAGAAGCGCAAGCAGCGCGACATGCAGCTGGCTTTGCAGGATAACGGCTGAGGTGGAG
>JBDTPP010000170.1:0-5762 GCA_039932615.1 Pseudoxanthomonas sp. | reverse complement strand
TCGGCGATGCCCGAGGCGATGGACCGTTCGCTGGCGATGCCGGTGATGAGTGCGCGCTTGCCTTGCAGGAAACCCATGGATTTTCTCGCTGATTGAGCAACGGCTGTATTTTGCCATCTTTCGCCGCCCGGCTTGGCGCCATTGCGGTCGTGGCTACTTGCCGGCTTTCTTGCCATCCAGCTGCAGGACCATCCCGGGTTTCAGGATTGTGGTGCTGGCCAGGCCGTTGCGGGCCAGTAGCTGCTGCGGCTGCATGCCGTAGCGGCGGGCGATGGTCCAGGCCGATTCTCCACGGCGCACGGTATGGGAAACCGCGCTTGCGGTCTTGCCTGCAGCAATGGGCATTGCCGGCGCAGTAGCGCTGCGGCTGCCTGCTGGCGCGGGCTCCGTGGTCGTGGTCTCCGCAACGTAGGAAGGGACTTCATTGCCAGTCGGCGCCAGCACCCGCAGAGGCTTTCCGCCTCGCGAAAAACCCGCGGCAAGGGCGGGATTCAGGCGCAGCAGCAGGGCGCCGTCATGGCCCTGGCGGCGGGCCCATGCATCCAGGCTGGCGACATCCGTCGGCAGGGCCTGCGAAGCCAGGCGCGGCACCGGGCGGTCCAGGGTCCGCAGCCATTCCTCGCGGTCATCGGCTTGCTGGAAGATGCAGGCCAGCGCATGCAGCTTTTCCACGTAGGCATAGGTGATGCCCGACAATCCGGGCAATTGGGCGGGCTTGGCGTTCTGCGCGTTCATGCCGGCGCGGCGCATCGATTGCAGGATGCGGTATTCACCGGCGTTGTAGCCCATCACCGCCAGTCGCCAGTCGCCGCCGAACATCCCGTTCAGGGTCTTGAGATAGCGCACGGCGGCCTGGGTGGAATCCACCGGCGACAGGCGTCCGTCGTAACCGTTGCGCATGGCCACGCCATGGTTGCGCGCGGTGATGCCGATAAACTGCCACAAGCCCGCCGGGCCACTGGCGCTGCGCGCACCTGGCTTGTAGCCGCTTTCCACGAACGGAATCAGGGCGAATTCTGTCGGCAGATCGGCTTCGCGCAACGCATCCACCACGTAGCCGAACAAGGGCAGCAGGTCGTCATTGGCCTGCGCAAGCCGCACCGGCGCGTGGCTGAAGTGCTTTTTCCAGCGGACGCTGGTGGCGGCGGCGTTGCATTCGGGTTCGGCCAGGCCGGCACGGAAGCTTTCGTAGATCTGGCGACCATTGCGCTGACCGGCAACAGATTTGGAAATGGGCAGCGTTTCCAGTTCGATCGGCGCACTGCCAGGCACCGGAGCCGCTATTGCTGTCGGTGGCGGCGGCTGGGTGTCGATACTGCCGTTGGCACTTTCACCGGCTTGGACGCAGGCGCCGTAGACACACGCGCACAGCAACAGCCAGGCACCACGGCAGCGCCGGGTCATGCGCGGAAGCCGTCTTTCCAGCGCCGCAATTCGGCAAAAGTTTCGACCCGGTCCGCGGGTTCACGGTCCAGCCGCCTGGCGACGGCCATGCGCACCGCCGGCGTGTCGACGCGCAGGAAGGGGTTGGTTGCCAGCTCGCTGGCAAGGGTGGAAGGCAGGGTAGGGCGTCCGGCGTTGCGCATGGCTTGGGCTTCCTCGGTGCGGCGACGCAGGGCGTCGTTGGCGGGGTCGACGGCCCGGGCGAAGGCTGCGTTGGCCAGAGTGTACTCGTGGCCACAGCACACGGCCGTGGTGCCGGGTAGCGCGGCCAGCCGATCCAGCGAGTCGAGCATTTGCGTCGGGTTGCCCTCGAAAATGCGCCCACAGCCCAGGCTGAACAGGGTGTCGCCGCAGAACAGGTGCCCCTCCGCCCCCAGGTAGGCGATATGGCTCAGGGTATGTCCGGGAACGGCCAGTACGCTGAAATTCCAGTTGTTCAGGCTGAAGCTCGAACCGTCACTGACCCTGTCGCTGGCATGGAGGATGCGCGAATCCTCTGGGGCGTAAACCGGCAGGGTCGGCCAGCGTTCAAGCAGCGCGGCCACGCCGCCACAATGGTCGGCGTGGTGGTGGGTGAGCAGCACACCGGCCGGCCACAGGCCCAGGTCGCTGGCGGCCAGCACCGGCGCGGCGTCCCCAGGGTCCACGATCACGGCATTGCCCTGGTCGTCGACCAGTGCCCAGATGTAGTTGTCTTCGAAGGCAGGCAGGGCGGTCAGGCGCATCGGTGGTTACCAGTGGGGGAGCCGACAGGGCGGGCGGAGAGGGCGGGCGGGGAGGGCGTCCTCTACAATTCCAAACATGCCTGTCCTGCAGATCAGCCGTCAACCCGATGCCCTAGCCTGGTTCGACAGCCTACGCGGCCAGCCCTTGCTGGCGGCGGAACGGGCGCTGATCGAAGCCGTCCTGGATTCGCGCCCGGCCCAGCAGCCCTGGTTGTGGCTGGCGCCGAGGCCTGCCGAATCCGGCGCGGTCGACTTGCCGCGACGGACCCTGGTGCTGCATCGCCAGCAGGGCAACTTTTCCGGCAGCCTGCGCTGCGGCCTGCCGCTGCCGCTGCCCAATGAATCGATCGGCAACCTGGTGGTGCAGCACGCGCTTGATGATGGCATTGAAGGCGTGCTGGACGAATGCGCCCGGGTACTGGAGCCGGGCGGACGCCTCTGGCTGTTCACCCTGAATCCCTGGAGCCCGTATCGCGCGCGCTGGCGGCATAGCGGCCTGGTGGCGCGCGATGTCCAAGGCTGGCGCACGACCCTGCGTGGGTTGGGTCTGCAGCCTGTCGCCGGCGGGGTGAGTTACCTGGGGCCGGTATGGCGCATCGTCTCCGCCCCGCCGACCCCGGCAACCCCCGCGCCCGGCCGCTTGCGCGCTGGCTGCCTGCTGGAATTCGAGAAGCGTACGGCAGCACTGATTCCTCCGGCACCGGTTGCGCGCCAATGGCAGGCCGGCGCGACCCCCGCCTGAACCTGGCGCGATCTCACCCATGCAAGTCCAACCCATGAAAGAAGGCGACTGATGAAAGAAGTGGAAATCCATACCGATGGCTCGTGCCTGGGCAATCCGGGCCCGGGCGGCTGGGCGGCGGTGCTGCGCTACCAGGGTCGCGAACGCGAACTGTCCGGCGGCGAAGCGCTGACCACCAACAATCGCATGGAGCTGATGGGCGCAATCATGGCCCTGGAGGCGTTGAGCGAATCCTGCCACATCGTCCTGCATACCGATTCACAATATGTGCGCCAGGGCATCACCGAGTGGATGGCCAACTGGGTACGCCGCAGCTGGAAGACTTCCGGCGGCGATCCGGTCAAGAACCGCGACCTGTGGGAACGCCTGCATGCCGCCAACCAGCGGCACAAGGTCGACTGGCGTTGGGTCAAGGGCCACTCGGGCAATCCTGACAATGAGCGCGTGGACGTGCTGGCCCGTGATGCGGCGATCAAGTTCCGCGATCCCGCACCGGTGAACTGGGTTGGCCACGGCCATCATTGAAACCGCACGCCTGCACCTGTACGAGTTCGTGGAAGGCTCTGCGGAAGATGCCGCGTTCATGCTTGAACTGCTGAACGATCCCGGCTTCCTGCGTTACATCGGCGATCGCGGCGTGCATACCCTGGAGCAGGCCCACGCCTATCTTCTGAAAGGGCCGATATCGAGTTATCGCAACCGGGGTTTCGGCCTGTACCGGATCCAGGAAACATCCACGGGGCGGAGCATCGGCGTCTGCGGGCTGGTCAAGCGCAATACGTTGGAGGATGTCGACCTGGGTTATGCGCTGCTGGCTGATTCCTGCGGGAAAGGCTATGCGCGGGAAGCGGCCGCCGCGGTCCTGGCCCATGCACGCGCCGAACTCTCGTTGCCGCGCATCGTCGCCATCACCGATCCCGCCAACCTGGCTTCCATTTCATTGCTGGAAAAGCTGGGTTTCGGTTTCGATCGCATGCTGCGATTGTCTGCCGATGATATCGAACTCAAATTGTTCGCCCTGGAAATTGAAGGTTAAGCTTTGCCCATGCGACAGATCATCCTCGACACCGAAACCACCGGCCTGGAATGGAAGAAGGGCAACCGCGTGGTCGAAATAGGTTGCGTCGAATTACTGGAACGACGGCCCACCGGCAACACCTACCACCAGTACATCAACCCGCAGCGCGAATTCGAGCCGGGCGCGGCCGAAGTCACTGGCCTCAGCCTGGACGCCCTGGCCGACAAGCCCTTGTTCGCCGCCATCGCCGACGACTTCCTCGCTTTCATCGCTGGCGCCGAACTGATCATCCATAACGCGACGTTCGATATCGGCTTCCTCGATTACGAGCTGTCGCTGCTGGGCGAGGGCTATGGGCGCATGCACGACCGCGTGCAGGTGGAGGATTCGCTGCTGATGGCGCGCCAGCGCTACCCCGGCCAGCGCAATTCGCTGGACGCGCTGTGCAAGCGCCTGGGCGTGGACAACACCCACCGCCAGTTGCATGGCGCGTTGCTCGACGCGCAACTGCTGTGCGAGGTGTACCTGCACCTGACCGCCGGGCAGGGCGAAATCGGCTTCGGTGGCGATGAATCTTCGCAGCAAGCCACGGCGCTTCCGGTGTTCAGCAACGCACCGCAGGGCCAACGTCTGTTGGTACGGATTTCTGAAGCCGAAGCTGCTGCGCACGAATCGCGTCTGCTGGTGTTGCGCAAGAAATCCGGCGACAAGTGCCTGTGGGATGCCGTGTCGCCGTAGCAACGCCCCATGGGCGCTAGCCCTTCGGTCAGATCGCGCAAAGCCTAAAGAGCTCGCGCCCATGGGTCGCTCCTACGAGTAGCCAGGTTCGATGTCCGGAATCAGTGGCAGCGCACCAGGATCGCGGTGACATTATCGGAGCCGCCCCCGTCCAGCGCCGCGGCGATCAGCGTATCCACGCATTCCTGGGCGCTGCAGTCGTCGTGGCGCAGGGTGCCGGCGATGCCCTGGTCGTCCACTTCCTCGGTCAGGCCGTCGCTGCACAACAGCAGTTGCATGCCCGGCTTCAGCTCACCAGTCATGGTTTCCACATTGAGGTGGTTGGGATCGGTCACGCCCAAGGCCTGGGTGACCACGTTCCGGTGCGGGTGGGAACGCGCCTGTTCGTTGGTCAGTGAGCCCTGCGCGATCAATTCCTGCACATAGCTGTGGTCCTGGCTGAGCTGGGCCAGGTTGCCGTCGCGCCACAGGTAGGCGCGGCTGTCGCCGACCCAGGCCACCTCGAAGCGATTGCCATGAACGCGCATTGCGACCACGGTGGTGCCCATGGGCAGAGTGTCGTTGCGGCGCCTTGAGGTGCGGATGATTTCTTCGTCGGCGATGCGGATGGCCTGGGCCAGCGGGGTGCCATCGCGGATTTCGCGGACGATGGTTTCCCGGGCCAGGGCACTCGCGACTTCGCCGCAGGCGTGGCCGCCCATGCCGTCGGCGACCAGCCACAAACCCAGCTCGCTATCGCCGTAATAGGTGTCTTCATTCAAGTCGCGGCGCAGGCCCACATGGGTGAGGTGTCCGAATTCGATCATGGCGCCCTGTTGGTCTGAATCCGATTGTCCGTATCGGGTTGAACGGCATGATCGTGGGGAAACGGACAGGCATCAAGGTTTTGCGGGTTCGCGCGCGGGCAGCGGTTCAGCGGCGCGCACGAGGCGCGGTTTTGCTTGTCCAAGCGCGGCCCGGCCCGTATCATGCACACCCCTGGCCAGCACCAAGGCCGGGGCGACCGGAGAGGTGGCAGAGTGGTCGAATGTACCTGACTCGAAATCAGGCGTTGGTGTAAGCCAACCGTGGGTTCGAATCCCACCCTCTCCGCCAA
>JBDTPP010000169.1:0-5763 GCA_039932615.1 Pseudoxanthomonas sp. | reverse complement strand
TCGGCATGCCGAATTTCACCGCGGCCTTGTCGATCACCGGCCCCGGGATGCCTTCCGCATAAGCAGTTACTGCTTCCAGCATGTACGGGAACAGCACCCGGTTGACCAGGAAGCCGGGCGTGCCAGCGACCGGCACGGCGAGCTTGTCGATGGCCTTGCAGAAAGCGGCCAGCCGCTTTTCGGTTTCGGGTGCCATGGAGTCGTGGCGGATGATTTCCACCAATGGCATCTGCGCCACGGGGTTGAAGTAGTGCAGGCCGGCAAACTGCGCCGGACGCTGGATGTGCTCGCGCAGCTCGGTCAGCGGGATAGAGGACGTGTTGGTGGTCAGCAGCGCATCGGTTTTCAGACGCGGCTCCAGCGACTGGTACAGGTCGCGCTTGGCTTCCGGGTTTTCGATGATGGCTTCAATGACCAGATCGGCGTCGGCCACCCCATCGCCTGCCAGATCGCCTTTCAGGCGGCCGGCCACGGCTGGGCGCTTGCTTTCGTCCTTCACTTTTTTCGCAAAAAGTTCCTGCGCACGGGCGAGCGCGGGATCGATGAAGCGCTGTTCACGATCCTGCAGAGTCACTTCGAAGCCTTTGTAAGCCGACCACGCCGCGATATCGCCGCCCATTACCCCGGCGCCAACCACGTGCACTTTCGTGATTCCATGATCCTTTCCGCCCAGGCTCTTGAGGCGTTCCTGCAGGAAGAAGATCCGGATCAGGTTGCGTGCCGTGGGGGTGCCGGCCAGCTTGACCACGGCGCGGCGTTCGCCATCCAGGCGCGCCTGGATATTGCCGCCGCCGGTTTTCTGCCAGGTGCTGATGAGTGCATAAGGAGCGGGGTAGTGTTCCTTGCGCGCCTTGCGAGCAACCTGCTTGGCCATTTGCGGTGCAAGGATCTGGCGCGCGATCCAGGTGTTGCTGATCCAGCCGAGGAAGCGCTGCCTGAACGGTCGGACGGTTCCCTTCTGGGCCATCGCTACCGCCACATCCAGCAGCAGGGCAGGTTCCGCCACCTTGTCCACCAGGCCGATGGCACGGGCCGCGGAGGCGGACAACGTGCGGCCCGTGAGCATCATGTCCATCGCCGCGGGAGCACCCACCAGCCGCGGAAGCCGCGCACTCCCACCCCAGCCGGGGAAAATGCCCAGCATCACTTCCGGCAGGCCGATCCGGGTGGAGGCGTCGTTGGATGCGACGCGGTAGCGGCAGGCCAGCGAAATCTCGGTGCCGCCGCCCATGCAATGGCCGTGGATCGCCGCCACCGTGGGGCACGGCAGTTCGGCCAGCTTCTGGAACACTGCCTGGCCGCGGCGGATCGCGTCGTTGACCACGCCTTTGCGATCGAATTCCTGGAATTCCTTCAGGTCGGCACCGGCGATGAACCCCGCCGGCTTGGCCGAACGGATCACCACGCCCTTGGGCGGGTCGATGGCAATACGTTCGATCAGGTCACCCAGTTCAATCAGTACGTCCTGGGAGAGCGCATTGACCGGCGCACCCTGGCGATCAAGGCTGAGCACCACGATGCCGTCCTCGCGCGACTCGGTTTGCCAGTGACTGAATCGAAGCCCATCGAAGCTTGCTGCCATGATCAAACCATCCGTTTGCGTATGGATAAGGCGACTATCATCCCGAGGTTGTTTAACCCCCGTCAAATCCCCACTGAATCAAAGGGACATGACCGGTAGCATAGGCATGCGCCTTTTGTTTCAGGTTAAATCGTTGATATGGAAGCCGTTCACTCGCGCTTCTGAACTTTTTCCCGCAATGGCGGTCACAGAGCTCGGTCATCAGCCGAGCCGACAGGAGTGCGGCCCGGCATGGCCGATGTGGATACACAAATCGATAAGGAAAGCACTCCACCCCAGGAGTTGGACCTCGAACTGGTCAGGCGTGTCCAGCGTGGCGACAGTTCGGCATTCGATCTGCTGGTGCGCAAGTACCAGCATCGGATAATCGCCCTGATCGGACGTTACATCCATGACTGGAGCGAATGCCAGGACGTTGCCCAGGACACTTTCATGCGCGCTTATCGCGCAATCGGGAATTTCCGTGGCGATGCCCAGTTCTATACGTGGTTACACCGGATCGCAGTGAATACAGCCAAGAACCATCTCGTTGCCCACAACCGCCGCCCGCCGACCGATGACGTCGATGCAAGCGATGCCGAGCAATACGATACCGGCAGCCGCCTGCGCGACACCGACACGCCGGAACGCGAGCTGATGCGCCAGGAGCTGGAGCGCACGGTCATGAAGGCGGTGGATGGATTACCGGAAGAACTGCGAACCGCCATTACCCTGCGCGAGGTAGAAGGCATGAGCTACGAGGAAATTGCGCAAAAGATGGATTGCCCGATCGGCACGGTGCGTTCGCGCATCTTCCGCGCCCGCGAGGCCATCGACATTGAACTGCGACCCTTGGTCGATACCCAAAGCGCTACCCGGGAGCGTGCCCGCACATGACTACCGACAAGATCGACAATCATTATTTCCAGCAACTGTCCGCGCTGGTGGACGGTGACCTGGCGCCCGACCAAGCGCGCTTCCTGCTCCGGCGCATGGAACACGACACCGAATTAAGCGGCTGCCTGGAGCGCTGGCAGCTTTGCGGCGATGCTTTGCGCGGCCACGCGCGGCCCCCGGCGCCGGCGGGTTTTGCAGGCCGTATTGCCGCGGCCATTGCCGCCGACCCTTTGCAGCCATCCGCACGGGCCGGATCCTCGCGCAGTCGTGGCACCCTGGCCAAGTGGGGGGGCGGGGCATTGGCCGCTTCGCTTGCCGCGATCGCCTTGTTCATGGTGCGCCAGCAGGTTCCCGACGAAACTCCTGTGCAGGCGGCGCCCACGGTGGCCAGCCAGACGCCTGTCGGCAAGGACGAAACGGGTTCCATCGAGTCCGGCGTGCCAGGCGTTGCCACGGTGACGGCAGCCAGCGTCGCGGTGGCAAGTCTGCCGCGCCGGCAGAACGATGCACGTCGTAGCGCGACCCGCAATCAGCAGGCGGCCCGCAAGGCGGCGACCGTGCGGGCCGTGCCCGAGCGGGCGGTGGCGACGGCCGCCATGCCATCGGCTAACCGTGCAATCTCCGGTCCGGTCATTGCGGCAGCGCCGACAGGAGGCGCTGCGCGCGATCCATTCTCCAACGTGCAGATCAATACTGCCGCCACCCGGCCCTGGCCCCGCGCGGTGCTTTCGCAATATGCGGGCAGCGGCGCCTTTACCGCCGGCTATTCGACCGATCGTGCGGCGCAGACTTTCTATCCGTTCGAGCCGCGCCTGCCCGCCGCCACGCCGGAACCTGCGCAGCAGGACTGATGAAGCGGGTTGGTGGTTGGCAAGTTGGTGGTTGGTAACAGTCCGCCGGCAACAACCACCAACATGCCAACCACTCACCCATACCCATTCCATTGAGGCATGTGTTCAATGACTCCCAGTGTCCGCAATAGTCTGCTCGGTCTCCTGATCCTCACTTCTCCGCTCGCAGCCTGCGCGCAACAGCCAAGCAGCACGCCCCAGGCTTCGGCGCCCGCCATTGCTGGCTCCATCGCCCAAAGCAGCGCCCCGCAGATCGTCACCGGATTGCCGGATTTCACCCGGCTGGTCGAACAGGTAGCGCCGGGCGTGGTCAATGTGGAAGCCAAGGTGGTCCCGCGCAAGGTCGAGCGCACGCAGGCCCAGGGCGGCCAGGACGAACAGGACATGCCGGAATTCTTCCGTCGCATCTTCGGTCCCGATTTCCAGATGCCGCCGGGGCGGGGTGGTCAGCCAAGCCCCCAGCAGCGTGGCGGCGGAACCTCGATGGGTAGCGGCTTCATCATTTCGCCCGACGGTTACGTGCTGACCAATCATCACGTCATCGACGGCGCCGATGAAGTCACGGTCAAGCTTTCGGATCGAAGAGAGCTCAAGGCCAAGGTCATCGGCAGCGATCAGCAGTACGACGTGGCGCTGTTGAAGATCGATGCCAATAACCTGCCTTCAATCCGTCTGGGCGATTCCAACACGCTCAAGCCGGGGCAATGGGTGGTGGCGATCGGTTCGCCTTTCGGTCTGGACCACTCGGTCACCGCCGGCATCGTCAGCGCCATCGGGCGTGCGAATCGTTATGCGGACCAGCGCTACGTTCCTTTCATCCAGACCGACGTCGCCATCAACCAGGGCAACTCGGGTGGTCCGCTGCTCAATACCAGTGGTGAAGTGGTTGGTATCAATTCACAGATTTTCTCGGCCTCCGGCGGTTACATGGGCATCAGCTTCGCTATCCCGATCGACCTGGCGATGAGTGCAGTGGAGCAGTTGAAGAGGACCGGCAAGGTCAGTCGTGGCCAGTTGGGCGTGCAGGTCAATGAGGTGACTTCCGACGCAGCCAAGGGCTTCGGCTTGCCGGATACCCGTGGCGCGCTGGTCAACGACGTGCTTGCCGGCAGTTCCGCCGAAAAGGCGGGACTGGAAGCGGGCGACGTGATCCGTTCGGTCAACGGCACCGAGATCGCCACATCCAGCGACCTGCCGCCGCGCATCGGGTCGATGGCACCCGGTACCAAGGTAACCCTGGGCATCCTGCGCGACGGCAAGCCGCGCGAGGTGACCGCGACCCTTTCGACCCTGGAAGAAGATGCGGGTACGGTCGCCGATGCGGCTGCGCAAGGCGACGCTTCACCCGCGGCTCCGGCAAGGGCGGAATCGGCCGTGCTGGGTATCTCAGTCGCTGATCTGGATGCCACGGCCCGAAAACAGCTGGGGTTGAAGCCTGGAGAGGGCATCCGCATTACCCGCGTCGATGGCCAGTCGGCCAGCGAATCGCTGCAGCCGGGTATCGTGATCCTTCAGGTCGCCCGCAAGCCGGTGGGCAGTGTTGCGGAGTTCAACCAGGCACTACGAGGAGTCAAGGCCGGACAGGTGGTAATGCTGCTGGTCCGCAGCCCGCGCGGAGGTTCCGCCTTCGTGGCGGTAACGGCGGGAGACGGCGGCTGAGGCTCCACGGCAAGCCGTTCCCTGCAACCTGAAAGGCCGCCCCGCGCTGCATGCGGGGCGGCCAGTGACGGGGGCGGCCGTGCGATAATGCGCCGTTATTCTTCCTGACGGCCCTTGCGCCGCCCCCATGCAGCCCAAGTCCAGCCCGCCCCCCGCGTCCATGCGGAATATCCGCAACTTCTCCATCATCGCCCACGTCGACCATGGCAAGTCCACCTTGGCTGATCGCATCATCCAGCTTTGCGGCGGCCTGCAGGCGCGTGAAATGGAAGCGCAGGTACTTGACTCCAATCCGATCGAGCGCGAGCGCGGCATCACCATCAAGGCCCAGTCCGTATCGTTGCCGTATACGGCGAAAGACGGGCAGGTCTACCAGCTGAACTTCATCGATACCCCGGGCCACGTCGACTTCAGCTATGAGGTCTCCCGTTCGCTCGCGGCGTGCGAAGGCGCGCTGCTGGTGGTCGACGCAGCACAGGGCGTTGAAGCGCAATCGGTGGCCAACTGCTACACGGCGGTCGAGCAGGGCCTGGAAGTAGTGCCGGTGATCAACAAGATCGACCTGCCCACTGCCGATATCGAGAAGGTCAAGGCCGAGATTGAAGCGGTGATCGGCATCGACGCCGAGGACGCGGTGGCGATCAGCGCCAAGACCGGCCTCAATGTCGTCGACGTACTGGAAGCCATCGTCAAGCGCATCCCGCCGCCGGTGCCGCGCGACACCGACAAGCTGCAGGCGCTGATCATCGATTCCTGGTTCGACAACTACCTGGGCGTGGTCTCGCTGGTGCGGGT
>JBDTPP010000168.1:0-5953 GCA_039932615.1 Pseudoxanthomonas sp. | reverse complement strand
GGCCTAACTTTAAGTAGACCCCAAAAAAGGGGTGTAGCGGGATGGTCTCTTTCTGCGGTGGACGGTGTCAACCGGATTAATCCTACCCGTAATCAGGCGGTTGCCCTATTTCCAGCGCCTGGCAATGAAGGGGATGCTGGGGGCAACTAACGCTCAAGTGAGTTGCTATGTCTTATCACCCCAAGGATGCGGTGGTATCCGGTAGTGAGGGCAAGGAAGCGCGGGCGCCGGGGTTGTTGGAGCGGGTTCGGGAGTGTTGCCGGGTGCGGCACTACAGTTTGCGCACGGAGCGGGCCTACGTGGACTGGATCAGGCGCTTCTTCATGGCCAACGACAAGCGCCATCCACGCGACATGGGGGCCACCGAGGTGGAGGCGTTCCTTTCGCGACTGGCGACCAGGGACGACGTGGCGGCCAGTACCCAGAACCAGGCGTTGTCGGCATTGCTGTTCCTTTATCGCGAAGTACTGGGCATCCAGCTGCCGTGGATGGAGTCGGTGGTGCGGGCCAAGCGTCCGCAAAAGATTCCCGCGGTGCTGTCTCGCGCCGAGGTCACGCGCCTGCTGGCGCTGATGGATGGGCAGGTCGCGTTGATGGCGTCTTTGCTTTACGGCACCGGCATGCGCTTGATGGAATGCGTGCGGCTGCGGGTCCAGGACGTGGGCTTCGATCGCAGCGAGATTTGCGTGCGAAATGGCAAGGGCGGCAAGGACCGGCGCGTGCCGTTGCCTCGACGGGTGCGCGAGCGCTTGTTGCAACAGGTTGAACGCGTCCGGATCCTGCATGGCCAGGACCTGGCGGCGGGCGCGGGGGAGGTCTTCCTGCCGCATGCGCTGGCGCGCAAGTATCCGAATGCGGGGCGGGATTTTTCCTGGCAGTACGTGTTTCCTTCATTGCGTGAATCGAAGGATCCACGCACGGGCAAGCGCCGCCGGCACCATGTGGATGAAGGTGTACTGCAACGCGCGGTCAAAACTGCGCGGGACCAGGCCGGGATCGACAAGCCGGCCAGCTGCCATACCTTGCGGCATTCGTTCGCCACGCATCTGCTGGAATCCGGGCAGGACATCCGCACGGTGCAGGAACTGATGGGTCACAAGGATGTATCCACCACGCAGATCTACACCCACGTACTGGGGCGTGGCGCCAATGGGGTGTTGAGCCCGCTGGACCATTGAAGGCCGTCAGAGTAAGTGGGACCACGCATTGGCCGGTCGATTGACCGCCTCGACTGGTCTTCTGTGTACCCATTCGTGATGAGCCTGTCTGGGCATGCTGCTGATGAAAATATTCGGGCAGTGGCCGATCCGACTCGTTGCGACAGGTGCGTTTCAACAGGGCTTGCCACGGACGACAGATTTGATCCGGGTCGAACCGGGTTTGGTCTGGCTTCATTGCGGGTGATCCTTTGACGGCTCGCCGAGGGCGTCTTTTTTGATGAAGCACACTGCGGGTCCGACCCACCTTCCCGGCAAAAGGGATCTCGCCGACCCCCATGCAAACGGCATGGCAACCCGGCTTTTTGATCTGCGTGCCGTATCCAGCTTCACAGGCCACTTAGCCCGTGGATGCAATGATCACAATCCCCTTGGCTTGATGAAGACGGATTCGGAATGCCCACTGCTTGGCGGATCTTCGGTCGTTGGCTGCGCTTGCGCAGGCGAATCTGGCGTTGGCAGCGTGCAACGACGCAGAAGCCGCTGCAACCGGAACCGCCGCTGCGCGCGCAACTGTTCAGTGCCGAACAGATGGAGCGGCACGGCAAGGCGCTGGCGCGTGGGCATCGCCTGCATCTGCAGCCACAGCCCGATCTGCTGCTATCACGCCTGAAGGAAAACGAAGGCCTGCTGGACGACGCCAGCAGCCTGCTAACGCGGATGGTCCAGGACGAGGTCCGGATCACGCCCGCGGGCGAGTGGCTGCTGGACAACTACTACCTGATCGAGGAACAGGTGCGCACCGCGCGCCGGCATCTACCGCGTAATTACAGCCGTGAGTTGCCTTCGTTGAGCAAGGGTCCTTCAGCTGGATTACCGCGCGTCTACGACCTGGCCATGGAAGCAATCTCCCACGGCGACGGCCGCGTCGATGCCGAGATGTTGAGCCGCTTCGTGGCCGCGTATCAATCGGTCATGCCGTTGAAGCTGGGTGAATTGTGGGCAATTCCCATCATGCTGCGGCTGGCCCTGATCGAGAACCTGCGGCGCATGGCGGTGCGGGTGATGCGTGACGGGGTTGATCATCGCCTGGCCAGCGAGTGGGCCAACCTGCTAAATGAAACCGCAGACAACAATCCGAAGGACGTGGTCCTGGTGGTGGCGGACATGGCCCGCTCCGAGCCGCCGATGACTGGCGCCTTCGTGGCCGAGCTGACCCGCGGCATGAACGGCCGCAGCGCGGCGCTGGCCATGCCGGCGAGCTGGGTCGAGCAATGGGTGACCCATCGCGGCCACAGCATCGAAGAGCTGGTCCACGCCGAGAGCCAGCAGCAGGCATCGGACCAGGTCTCGATCAGCAACAGCATCGGCAGCCTGAGGTTCCTTGCCAACATGGATTGGCGTGATTTTGTCGAGAGCATGAGCCTGGTCGAGCAGACCCTGCGCGAGGATCCCTCGGGCACCTACGCATCGATGGATTTCAGTACCCGCGATGCCTATCGGCACGTGCTGGAAAAGATCGCCCGGCTCAGCGGTGCCGCGGAAATGGAAGTCGCGCAATGCGTGCTGCAACTTGCGCAGGCGCATGCGGTTAGCCGCGGCATTCGTGCCCATGTCGGCTATTACCTGGTCGATGACGGCATCGCCGAAACCAAGGCCGCAGTGGCCGAACTGGCTGGCGCGGGCAAGCCGGTCCGGCTGCGCCCGCGGCGGATCCCGTTGCCGGCCTATCTTTTCCCCATCTGCCTGATCGCCGCCGGCTTCACCTGGGCACTGGTCGCCGAAGCCAGCGCGGACCGGTTCGACTGGCAGTGGCTGTGCCTGATCGGCGTGCTCGGTGTGATCGCCTTCAGCGAATTGGGCATTGCCCTGATCAACTGGCTGGCGACGGTGCTGGTACCGCCACAGCCGCTGCCGCGCATGGATTATTCAGAGGGCATCCCGGCCAGCGCACTGACCCTGGTGGTGGTGCCGAGCATGATTGGCAGCGTCCACGGTATTGATGCACTGGTGGAAGGCCTGGAGGTGCGGTTCCTGGCCAATCGCGACCCGCACCTGCATTTTGCCCTGCTGACCGATTTCCTTGACGCCAAGGAACAGGTCCAGGCCAACGACCAGGCACTGCTGGACCATGCGAGCGAGCAGATCGAGCGACTCAACGCACGCTATGCGCCTGAGAGTGGCGACTTGTTCTTCCTGCTTCACCGCCCGCGGCAATGGAACCCACGCGAGGGCGTGTGGATGGGCTACGAACGCAAGCGCGGCAAACTGGCCGCACTCAACCAGCTGCTGCGCGGTGGCGGCAGCGAGGCCTTCCAGCGGGTCGTCGGCCACGGCGACGTGCTGGCCAACGTGCGTTACGTGATTACCCTGGATACGGATACGCGATTGCCGCGTGATGCAGCGCGTGAATTCGTCGGCACCCTGGCGCATCCGCTGAACCGCGCGCGTTTCGATGAAAAGCGGCGCCGGGTCACCCGCGGCTACGGCATCCTGCAGCCCAGCGTGGGCAGCAGCATGAGCGGTCGGATCGGCTCGCGTTATGCGCGCATGTTCGGCAGCGAGCCGGGCATTGATCCGTATACGCGCACGGTGTCGGACGTGTACCAGGACCTGTTTGGCGAAGGGTCCTTCGTCGGCAAGGGCATCTACGACGTGGATGCGTTCGAGCATGCACTGGGCGACCGCTTCCCTGAAGACCGGATCCTCAGCCACGACCTGCTGGAAGGCTGCTATGCCCGTGCCGGGCTGGTCAGCGACGTGCGCCTGTTCGAGGACTATCCCTCGCGCTACGTGGTGGACGTGAAGCGCCGTTACCGCTGGATCCGTGGCGACTGGCAATTGCTGCCGTGGCTGCTGCCATGGGTGCCGCGCAAGGGCGGTGGTTTCGAACGCAGCACCTTGTCATGGCTCTCGCGCGGCAAATTGCTCGACAACCTGCGTCGCAGCCTGGTGCCGGCGTCGGCGACCACGTTGTTCGTGATTGGCTGGGCATTGGTGCCACAGGCGCTGGCCTGGACGTCGTGGCTGCTGTGCCTGCTGCTGTTGCCGGTGCTGGTGCCAACGTTACGCGATGTGTTCGCCAAGCCCATGGACATGACCCTGGAAACGCATCTGCTGCAGGTGCTCAAGTCCTTTGGGCTGCAACTGCAGCGCGCGGCGGTGAATCTGGCCTGCCTGCCCTACGAAGCATTCTTCAGCCTCGGTGCGATCGGGCGCACGTTGTGGCGCATGGCGATCAGCCGTCGCCACCTGCTGCAATGGAATCCCTCCAGCGAAGTGGAACGCGGCCTGGGCAGCGGCAACGGCGCCGAACTGCGCAGCATGTGGTTCGCGCCCGTGTTCGCCATCGCCATTGCGGTGCTGTTGTGGAAATCCAATCCGATGGCGTTGTGGGTGGCCCTGCCTATCCTGGCGCTGTGGTTCGCATCGCCGGCACTGATGGCGTGGCTGGGTCGCCCAGCCGCCCGGCGTCTGGCGCAACTGGCGCCCGCGCAGTTGGCTTTCCTGGGCCGCCTGTCGCGGCGGACCTGGGCGTTCTTCGAGACCTGGGTCCGGGCCGAGGACCATTGGTTACCACCGGACAACATCCAGGAACACCCGAGCCTGGTCGTCGCACGACGCACCTCCCCCACCAACATCGGCTTGTCGCTGCTGGCCAACCTGTCGGCCTGGGATTTCGGTTACCTGCAGATGGCCGGGGTGATGGAACGCACCCAACGCGTGTTCGCCACCCTGGAAAAGTTGCCGCGGCACCGCGGACATTTTTACAACTGGTACGACACCGAAACCCTGCAGCCGTTGCCACCCAACTACATTTCCACGGTCGACAGCGGCAACCTGGCCGGACACCTGTTGACCCTGCGCCAGGGTTTGCTGGCGCTGGCCGACGAACCCATCCTGGCCCGGGCCACCTTCAACGGTCTGGCCGACACCCTGGGCGTGCTGGAGGAAACCCGGCACGCGACGGATGATGAGGGTGGCGAGCTGGAGACCGCGCTCGCCGCGTTCCGCGAACTGCTGGAGCCGGCACGCATGCAATCGCCGACGTCGCTGCCGGCGGCCGAACGGCTGCTAGCCTCGCTGGAAACGCACGCCCTGGCCATTGCATCAGCCTGGCCGCCGGCGCAGCCGGTCACCCGCGAAATTGAAGCCGGGCCACATTGGCCGGCGGCGCTGGTCCAGGCATGCCAAAGCGCACGTGCGGAGTTGTGGTTCTTTGCACCCTCGCTGGCCGCACCGGACCAACCCGGGCAGGCCTCGCCGGAATTCCTCGACAGGGTTTCCCTGCCCACGCTTCGCGAACTGGGCAGCCAACCCGGCGACCTCGTGGTCCAGGGCCGCGCCCGTGCACGAATCCAGGAGCTGGAACGCCTGGCCCATATCGCTGGCCAGTTCTCGTTGATGGAATACGAATTCCTCTACGACCGGGCCCGCCACCTGTTGTCGATCGGTTACAACGTGGATGAGCGCCGCCTGGATGCGGGCCATTACGACCTGCTCGCTTCCGAAGCACGGCTGTGCAGCTTCGTCGCCATCGCCCAGGGACAACTACCCCAGGAGACGTGGTTTGCACTGGGACGCCTGCTGACCGAAGTCGATGGCGATGCCACGCTGTTGTCGTGGAGCGGCTCGATGTTCGAGTACCTGATGCCGCAGCTGGTGATGCCGAGCTACCCGGACACCTTGCTGGACCAGACCGCGCGGCATGCGGTGGAAGCGCAGATCGACTTCGGCGCGCAGCGCGGGGTGCCGTGGGGCATTTCCGAATCCGGCTACAACACCGTCGATGCGCG